>NZ_JBHYVB010000073.1:26723-48945 GCF_042750115.1 Streptomyces sp. NPDC059455 | reverse complement strand
GGTCGGATCAGCGTGCGGCGTCAGGGGGCACCTCCCAGCGGTAGCTGGGGGAGCGTGCGATCGCAAGGCGCCGGAGCGCCCTCGTGGCGGAGCCAGGTGGGCGTTTCGGCAACGCGGCGAGCGTGTGTGCCAGGCGTCGCACGCCCGGCCGGGGATATGACACAGGCTCTCAGGGGCAGCGGCAGGTCGCGGTGAGCGTGAGCCGCCAGCGGACCTCGCCCGAGGCGGGGACCAGCGCGGCGTCGGCGGGACCCGCCTCGGCGAGGTCGAAGGCGCGGCCGAGCATCGGCTCGACCCCTGTGCCGCGGTACGGGTTCCCGGCGGGGAAGCCGCCGAGGTTGCGCCACACGGCGACGGACAGCGGCTGCCCGTCGGCCTCGAGCGCGAGGGCCAGGCAGCGCGCGCCGTCGTGGACGCAGGCGCGCGGGGTGTCCACGACCGCGCCGACCGCGGTGCCGTCGTCCGGCCCGAACCGGTCGAGGGGCAGGCCCAGGGGTGCGGGCCAGTCGCCCTCCACCCACGGCGCCCCGGCCGGCCAGGGGCGGTCCAGCAGCGGCGCGGCCTCCGGGAAGACCCGGGTGCGCGCCCCCTCGCGCAGCCGCAGGACCGCCCGCGGGGTCAGGTCGAGCAGGGCGTGGGCGGCCCAGATGAAGCGGAAGCCCGGGTCGGCGCGGAGGACGTAGTCGGCCTCGGCGCCGTCGGCCGTACCGCGGATCGTGCGCGTCAGCGCGAACCGGTCGCAGCGCACGGTGTCCGCGTCCCCCTCGCGCCGCCACGGACGCGACCAGGCGTCGCCGTGGTCGGGGGCGCCGCGGACGGTGGGGACGCACTCCTCCAGGCCGCCCGCGTCCACGAAGGCGTCCCCGGGCGACACCCGCTCCCGCTCCGGAGCCGGGCGCTGCCACAGCCATTCGTGTCCCTCGGCCCGGAGCGAGGTCCAACGGCCGCCGTGCGCGGGGTCGGTGACGATCTCCAGCACGCCGTCACCACTCCGCGAAGGAGCCGTCGGGGTGCCGCCAGACCGGGTTGCGCCAGGCGTGCCCGGTGCGGTCGGCCGCGCGCACGGCCGCCTCGTCGATGGTGATGCCGAGGCCGGGGGCGTCGCCGCGCGGCGCATGGCCGGCCACGAAGCGGAACGGCTCGGGGTCGACGAGGTAGGACAGCAGATCGGCGTCCTTGTTGTAGTGGATGCCGCGGCTCTGCTCCTGGATCAGGAAGTTCGGCGTCGCGAACGCCACCTGGAGGCTGGCCGCCAGCGCGATGGGGCCGAGCGGGCAGTGCGGGGCGAGCTGGGCGCCGTAGGTCTCGGCGAGCGAGGCGATGCGGTGGACCTCTGAGATGCCGCCCGCGTGGGACAGGTCGGGCTGCGCGACGGCGATGCCGGCGGCGAGGACCGGCAGGAACTCCGTGCGCCCGTACAGCCGTTCACCGGTGGCGAGGGGGACCGGGCTCGCGGCGACCAGGCCGGGGAGCAGATGGCCGTGCTCGGGGACGACGGGCTCCTCCACGAACAGCGGGTGGAGGTCGGCCAGTTCGGGCAGGACGCGGCGGGCCCCGGCGGCGGTGAAGCGGCCGTGGAAGTCGACGGCCACGTCGCGGTCCGGGCCGAGCGCCTCCCGGGCGGCGGCCACGCGGTCCACGACCGCGGCGGTCTCGGCCGCGGTGGGCATCGGGGAGGTCGCCCCGGCGCCGTTCATCTTCACCGCCGTGAAGCCCGCCTCGACCTGCGCGGCTATCTGCTCGGACAGCTCCGCGGGCTCGTCGCCGCCGACCCAGGCGTACACCCGGACGCGGTCGCGCACGGGGCCGCCCAGCAGGGCGTGCACGGGGGCGCCGTAGGTCTTGCCCGCGATGTCCCACAGGGCCTGGTCGAGACCGGCGACGGCGCTGGACAGGACGGGTCCGCCGCGGTAGAAGCCGCCCTTGGTGAGCACTTGCCAGTGGTCCTGGATGCGCAGCGGATCCCGGCCGATCAGATAGCCGGCGAGGACGTCGACGGCCGCGCGGACCACCTCGGCGCGCCCCTCGACCACGGGCTCGCCCCAGCCGACCACGCCGTCGTCGGTCTCGACGCGGCAGAACAGCCAGCGCGGTGGCACGAGGAAGGTCTCGATACGGGTGATCTTCACTGGCCGGTGGGCCTTTCCGTGTCGTCGTGGGAGCCGCCGATGTCGGGGTCGGGGGAGCCGCCGATCCGGTCCAGGTCGCGGCCGGCCTGGTCGAGCAGGGCCCGCATGGCGGCCTCGGCGGCCCGCGGGTCCCGGGCGCGTACGGCGTCCAGGACGGCGCGGTGGGCGGGGACCGGATCCTCGCTGTGCGGGGAGCTGTGCACGATGCGATCGCGGTAGGCGAGGCCCGACTCGATCACCATCTCCATGCGTTCCAGGAGTTCGTTGTGGGTGGCGGCGAGCAGGGCGCGGTGGAAGGCGAGGTCGGCCTCGACGGCGTGGGCGGCGTCGGAGCCGTCCCGCCCCATCGCGTCCACGGCGGCGTCCAGGGCGGCGAGGTCGGCGTCGGTGCGCCGCTCGGCGGCCAGCCGTACGGCCGCGGGCTCGATGATGCCGCGCACCTCGGCGAGGTTGCGCAGCAGCGCGCTGTCGGCGTCGGTGGTGCGGTCGCTCTCGAACTGCCAGCGCAGGACGTCGGCGTCGAGCAGGTTCCAGTCCGAACGGCTCCGCACGAAGGTGCCGCGCTTCTGCCGGGCGTCGACCATTCCCTTGGCGGCCAGGACCTTCAGTGACTCGCGCAGGGCGGTGAGGCTGACATCCAGTTCGCTCTGCAGGGCGACCAGGTCCAGGGTGGATCCCTCGGGGAGGTCGCCGCTCAGCACGCGGCGGGCGAGGGCCTCCACGGTCTGGCCGTGCACGCCGCGGCGGGCGTAGGGCGTCATGTCGTACTGCCTTTCTGGTGCGAGCTGATCGCGGTGGTCATGCGGAGGACTTGACGACGCTCCAGCCGCCGTCCACGAGAAGACTCGCACCGGTGATGTACGAGGACTCGTGGGAGCTGAGGAAGGCGATGGCCGCGGCCACCTCCTCGGGGGTGCCGAACCGCCCGGCCGCGGTCTCGGCGACGCTGCGCGCGCGGTCCTCGGGGGAGACCCGGTCCCAGGCCGCCGTCAGGATCGGGCCGGGCAGGACGGCGTTGACCCGCACCTCGGGTCCGTACTCGACGGCGAGCTGACCGCACAGGGACAGCAGCGCCCCCTTGGAGGCCGCGTAGGCGGGGTGGCCGGGGATGCCCTTGTGGGCGTGGACGGACGAGGTCAGGACGACGGCTCCGCGGCGGGCGCGCAGATCGTCCAGGACGGCCCGGAAGCCGAGGAAGGCGCCGGTGAGGTTGACGGCGAGCTGCCGCTGCCAGGAATCCAGGGACGTCTCGTGGGCGGGGGTGACATCGACGGTGTAGGCATTGCTGACGAGCACGTCGACGGGCCCGAAGTCGCGGGCGGCCGCCGCGATCCGCCGCCAGCCCTCCTCCGTGGAGCGGGGGGGGGTCCGGCCGCGGGCGCGCCCGCCGCCCGCGCCCCCCCGCGGGGCGCCCGCCGGGCCGCGCCCCGCGGCGCTGCCGCCCCCCACGACGGCGGCGCCCTCCTGGGCGAGGCGTTCGGCGGTGGCGGCGCCGATGCCGGAGGCGGCTCCGGTGACCACGGCCGTGCGGTCGGTGAAGCGGTCACCGTGGCGGCGGGGCTGTTCCATCGGGGGTCGGCTCCTTCGCTGGGCTTCGGGCGGGGGCTTCGGGCGGGGGACAAGGGCTCTACTGCCGGGTCAGGACCACCAGTTCCACGTGGTGCTCGGCGCTCCAGGCGAACGGCAGCCCGTAGTGCAGCAGATGGGCGCCGCTGTAGGTGGTCGCCGACGCGGCGTCCCGGTAGCGGGCGGCCGGGTCGAGGCCGCGCAGCCGGAGCCGGGCCGGACGCCCCGGGACGAGCGGGGCCCCGTCCAGGCGGCCGGTGCCGAGCGCGGCGACGACGGTGCGTCCGTCGGGTCCGTCGTACTGCACCCCGCAGGTGGCGTCCAGCGGGCTGCCCAGGAGCCGGGCCTCGCCGAGGTGGATGACATCGCGCACCTCCTTGTAGCGGGCGATCCAGCGGGCGGCCTCGGCGCGCTGCCCGGCGTCCCAGTGGCGCAGGTCGGCGCCGATGCCGAGGACTCCACACATGGCGGTGACGAAGCGGAAGGCGAGGCTGCGCGGACGGGGGTCGAAGACGCCGGGGGCGTCGGTGACCCAGGAGCTCATCACATGCGGGGCGTGGGCGTGCAGGAAGCCGTACTGGACGGCCAGCCGGTCCAGCGGCGCGGTGTTGTCGCTGGGCCAGACGACGTCGGTGCGGGCGATCGTCGCGTGGTCGACGCGCGCGCCGCCGCCCGCGCACCCCTCGACGGTGACCCGGGGGTGGGCGGTGCGCAGGTGGTCCAGGACGCGCAGATAGCCCGCCACGTGCCGGGTGTCCAGGTCGAGGTGGTCGGCGGGACCGGCGCCGGGGCGGCCGCGCTCGGTCGGCGGCCGGTTCATGTCCCATTTGAGGTAGCTGATGTCATGGCCGGTCAGCAGCCGGTCCAGGGCGGCGAGGACGAAGTCCTGGACATCGGTCCGGCCCAGGTCGAGCAGGAGCTGGTGGCGCACCGGCCGGGCCGGACGGCCGTCGATCCGGTACGCCCAGTCCGGGTGTTCGGCGTACAGCGCGCTGCCGGGGCTGACGGACTCCGGCTCGATCCACAGTGGGGTGCGGCGGCCTGCCCGGCGAGGGCGCAGGAGTTGGTCGAGCGGCACGTCGTCGAGGGGTCGAGGTTGAGTGGAACCACACCATGCTGCTTCCATGCCCGATCGGCATGACGGTTCGGGCAATCGGCATTGGCATGAGATGTCGTCGACCGCAATGCTCGGCGGGAGACGGGAATCGACTGTAACCGCCTTCCGTCTGACGGAAATCCTGACCTATCTGAACATTGAAGAGGTCTCAGAATATGCCGAGCACTCAGTGGCGCGAAGTATTCCTGCCCGACGAAGGTACCCAGCATGCGGAACAGGCGCGCGTTTTCAGTGAACTGCAACGTCAACGCCTGAAGAAACATGGCCACGGCAGGGCGCTGCACCGCAAGCAAGTGGCCGCGCTGAGGGCGGCTCTCGTGGTGGAGGAGGGGCTTCCTGAACATGCGAGGCAAGGGATTTTCGCCGTTCCCTCTGTTTACGAGGCGCATGTTCGGCTGTCCAACGGAAACTTCTCCACCGACCGAGCTCCTGACATCCGCGGTTTCGCGATCAAGGTGCTCGGGGCCTCGACGCCGTCGTCCGCCGATGTCGAGCAAAACTTCACTCTCGTCAGTCAGGAGACCTTGAAGGTCAGCGGCAGCGCGGACGTCGTGGGAATCGTCGATCTCTCCACGAGCGGGCCCGGAGCCGCTCTCCGTAAGGCCGCAACGAAGCCACAGATGATACGCAGTGCTGTCGCGAACTTCCGGGACATGGCGAAGCCGTTCAGCGGATTCGCCACGCATGACTTCTTCAGCATCATGCCCATCACGTTCGGCGACTACGCGGCCCGGTTGAAACTGTGCGCCGCCTCGACGACGATCAACAGAGAAGCACGCAAGGATCTGGCCGCCGACATCCATACGCGACTCGCGGACGACGCCCTGGAGTTCCTTTTCCAAGCCCAGTTCTTCGAGGATGAGAGTCGTACGCCGATCGAAGACCCGTCGGTCCGCTGGGACGCGCCCTGGCTCACCGTGGGGCGGCTGCGCGTGCCTCGGCAAGCACCGGACAAGGCATTGGCCGAGACCATCGAGAAGAGCAGCTTCAACCCTTGATCGCGGCAGCGGAGCATCGGCCGCTCGGAGAATTGATGCGCGCTCGTCAGGCAGCCTATTCGCTCAGCTGGCGCAACCGGGACGTCGCTCCCTGACCCATCCTGTCCGTATGGCGCCGTCATCCGACTAGCGCTCTCTGAAGCCATTTCGGCATATGCCATCGCTTGCGCGGCTACCATGAGCCTCATGGACCTCGATATGCGCCGGGTGCGCTACTTCGTGGCCGTGGCCGAGGAGTGCAGCTTCGTGCGAGCGGCGAGCCGTCTTTACATGACCCAGCCGGCGCTCAGCCGCCAGATCCGGGCGTTGGAGGAGGATCTGGGCGTGGTCCTCTTCCTGCGGGACCGGCAGGGCACTGTACTGACGCGGGCGGGACACCAGTTGCTGGAGGACGCCCGGCCGATGCTGGCGATGTCACAGGCGGTGCAGCAGCGGGCGCGGATGGCGCACCGGGAGGTGAACCACTTCGCCATTGGCTTCATGCCGGGCATCGTCGTCACCCCCATCGTGCGGGAGTTCGCCGCGATGGCGCCGCAGCTCGACATCGAGGTCGTGCACACCTCGATCACCGACCAGGTCGACTTCCTGATCGATGGTCGGGTCGACGTCTGTTACGTCCGACTGCCGCTGCCGGAGGGCATGTTCGAGGTGGTCCCGCTCTTCCCGGAGCCCCGTGTGGTGGCGCTGTCGAGCGTGCACCCGTTCGCGGGGCTCAAGGCGGTGCATGTCGAGGACCTGCGGGACATGGTCCTGTTGCAGGACCCGCGGGACGTCCCGGAATGGCGCGGGCGCCTGCCGCGGGAACCCCTCGCGCCGCAGATGGATGAGGGGAGGTTTCCGGTGACGATCGAGGAGTGCCTGGAAGGTGTTGCCTCCGGTGCCGGGTGTTATGTCCTGCCGGCCGGCATGGCCGGCTTCTACCGGCGTGACGATGTCGCCTACCTGACGCTGGAGGGCGTCGCGCCGCGCATGGTCGCCCTGGCCTACAGCAAGCACCGGACCATGCCCGAGCTGAACCAGTTCGCCGAACTCTCCCGCCGCATGCTCGGCCCGGGCCCGGACTGACCTCCGGCGTCGGCCGCCCGGGCGGCGGTGACACGACGGTGACGGCTGTGGCCGTCACCGTCAGTGGATCGGCTTTGGACCTCACGATCCGCCGTGGCCGACGGTTCAGCCCAGCGAGGGCATGAGGCCGGTCTGCATGAGGAAGCCCGCGAAGTTCCAGTAGTCGCGGTTCTCGGTGATGAGTCCGTTGGTCCGCACGCCGATGGTGACGCCGGGGCACTCGAACTTCTTGCCGGTGGCCGGTATCCCCAGGACGGAGTTGGAGCGGTCATGCGTGCCGGAGAGGACCCACTCGAACGAGTAGGAGTCGCCCGATTCCACGACCTTGCCCAGGGTGAAGACGTAGTCGCTCGAGAGATTCGTGTCCATACCGTCGATCAACGCCTTGACCGCTTCCCTGCTCTCGAAGAGGCCACCGAAGATGGTGTCGACGACCTGGATGTCCTCGCTCATCATGTCGACGACCGCCTGCGAGTCGTGCCTGTTGCAGGCGTCGACATAGCTCGTCACCCAGGAGGGCGGGGTCTGTTCGTTCATGGGTTTCCTCACTGGCTCAACTTGATACGACCGCATGTGTCCGGAGGGGACCGGACATCCGCACATCGATGGTCGAGCAGCCGGAGGCCGTGCCGCCAATGCCGAATCGGAGCGTCCTGATGCCTTCCCGGCATGTTGGGAGCCTGGAGCCCGTCACCTCGACGCACTCGCCGCGCAGAGAAGTGTCCGTTCGGCCACTGCCACGGGCCCCGCCGGTACCCGGTCCGTGGCGTTACGGCCGCGGGGAAGCCCGCTCTTGCCGCGGCGGGCGTGATCGCACCGCGTCCCGGAGAAGTCCCAGAGGTGCCGCCGCACCCCATCCTGACCCGCTGAACGGCAGGTTGGACCGGATGCGGCGGCATTCGCGTATCAAATGTCGCGGAAGAGGCCAGGGAGGCCCGTGACCTGCTGCGCTGGATGGCTTCGGGCCGTTGACCTGCGCAGATGGCTTTTCGGCTGTTTCACGCTCGTGCCCGTTAATGCAGCCGGAAGTCCCAGAGAAGTCCCAGAGGACTCCCACTGCTGACTGGTCGCCGGGGGAGTGGGCCTCGGCCTACGCCCTGCGCGACCGTGGCCCGCTGACGGTCAGCAAGAGCGGTGGGCATGGCCACGTGGAGGTCACTGAGGCCGGCCGGTTCTACCTTCGGCATGCTCGTCATCCCGACGATCCGGCGTTCGCGGACGACGACGTTAGGTTGAGGGCGGTGTCGAGCGGGCTTACAAAGTGGCGACGAAGCTGATGCCCCCGGGGCGTCCGGGAGACCCGTCCGAGATCGCCGAGGCGATCGTCCGGCTGCTCTCGTCCGCGGCCTCCTTCGTCAACGGCGCGGTACTCACGGTGGACGGCGGGGTCACGGCACTCGACCCGGGAACGGTGGCGCTCGACTACGGTCTGGAGCGCCGCGACGGCGGTTGCTGACTGGTGCTCAGTCGTCCGCCCCGGGCGTGGGGTCCGGGTCGACGTGCGCGGGCATGGATCGATACACCTTGGCCATCCGCAGCAGGAAGGCCCGCTCGCCAGCGAGATCCGTGCTGCCCACCGTGCTGAAGCCCGACGGGTGGGACGTCGGGGCAAGGCCCCGGAGCTTCGCCTCCCGGGCGCTCTTGACCACGGCGGCCAGGGCGGCGGCGTCCGGGGCCGCCTCGAAGCCCGGCGTACGCCCGGGCGACGGCGGCGCGGCGAGAGGGGAACCATGGTCCGTGAGCGCCAGAATGGCGTCTCTCGTCTCGATGATCCTGCGGTAGACGAGCACGTGATGAGGGATCCGAGGCCACACGACGTCCCAGATCCGGTGTCGCGGTGGGGCCAGGGCGACGTGCGGAACGGCGGTGACGAGGTCGTTCCACATCGGCCACAGTCGCCAGGCGGTCGCGATGCTGGAGACGGCGCGCCGGAACACGGCGTACGTCGGCACCGAGACGGCTAGGGCGCGCAGCACGCCGTGCAGGTCCATGAGCAGGGGGAGCCAGGGCAGGGGCCAGCGGGCGCCTGCGGTGACCCGGAGGAGATACCCCAGCCAGTAGAGCCCGACCAGGGCCGTGCCGAGTCCGAACAGGCGCAGGCCCAGGGTCAGGGAGCGGCTCGCGGAGGTTGTGCTGTAGCGCAGGCACATCAGGACGCAGAGGGTGTTTGCTCCCAGGTGCGTACCGATGAGGACGAGCCAGTAGAGGAGGGAGGGAGCCGGCGTCCCGCTGACGGGGATCGCGATCCTCAGGTGTGGCTCCGCCGCGAGATCGAGTGCGAACAGGACGGCCAGTACGGATCCGGTGGCAAGGGCGAGGATCACCTTGAAGCGGCGGGCATCTGTGGTGGCCTGGGCGACGAAGTAGAGCACGGCTCCGGCGGAGAGCACGCCGAGGACGTTCCTGGCACCGGCGACGGTGTTGGCCTCGCTGTGGCGGGCGGCCTCGCGTAGCACGGCCGGCAGGTCGAGCGTCATGGCGGCGGCCGCGGTGGCCACGGCCAGCAGCACGGCGCGCTGGGCCGCGGAGCGCAGGGCGGACGGGGCGCGCAGCAGTACCGCGATCCACAGCAGCAGCACGCTGGGCAGCTGTAACGCGGAGCCGAATGCGGCGGCGTCACGGATCATGCCGTGCCGTGGGGCGAGTCGACCCCCATGGCCGCCTCCAGTCGGCCGAGAACTCCGCCGGGCTGTTGGCGGAAGGGCTCGCTGATCATGGTTCCGAGGAGGCTGGCGAACAGCTCGGCCTCCTGTTCCTGTTCGGTCGTGTAGTTGGTTCGGCGTAGGAGCCGTTGCACCGTCCTCATGTCGAGGTCGGGCAGGAGCATGCCCCAGCCGGTGTCGCCGTCCGGGGGTGTTCTGTGGTCGAACAGCAGATGCCCGATTTCGTGGAGGATGATGTGCCTCTGGTGGAGGAGTGCGGTGCGCTGTTCGTAGAAGACGTGGTCTTCGGTGTCGGTGGCCAGCCACATGCCGCAGGTGCCGGCCGCGGCTGCCTCAGGCGGTAAGGGATGAAGACGTAACGGTCTCTGGCGCCGCGCTGCGAGATGGCGGCAGAGGATCTCGACGGACAGGGCGTGGGGGAGTTCGAGCCGGTCGATCGCTGCCTGGCAGCGACGGTGCAGCTTGAGGGGTCCGTTCGGCATGAGTCTCCGCGGTGGGGACCTTTCTTCGCGTGAGGGGGCAGAGATCGAAGGGACAAGAAGTGTGGGGGACCAGGGTCTCCGGGACTTGTGGCGGTCCGGCCGGTCGTCGGCGTACTGGACAGTCTCATGGGCCCGGGGGTCCGACGGGGGGTTCCTGATGTTTGCTGACGCGCTCCAGGTTCTCCACGCGGCGGGCTTCGTTGACGATGGCGAGGAGGGCGTCCAGGCTCGCCGACGACAGGCCCTCGGCCCTGAGGGCGAGTTTGCGCACCCTGATGTCACGGAGTGCGACGGCGAGTGCCAGCTGTGTGTTGACCCGGCGCGATACCTCGTCGTTGATGAAGTACTCCAGTGGGACGCCGAAGAACTCGGCGAGTACCGCGAGCTGTTCCAGGGTCACATTGCGTTTTCTGCCGGTGGCGAGTTCCCACAGGTAGGTCGCCGAGATCGTCCCGCCGGTGCTCTCCCGGATCAGCCGGGCGAGCCGTGCGTATCCCGGGCGTTTTCGCTCGTCGGGGTACAGGGCCGTGATCAGACTGCCGAGCTGTTCGTCGAGGTCGTGCAGCAGAGGCCGACTCGTGTCACGCGGAGCTGACCCACCCCTGCCCATAAGCCACCCTTCGTCCGGCCGCTGCAGTGGACAGCACCGCCTGGAATCAGTGTGGACCGGCTCAGAACGCGGGGTGAGCGCAATCCGGCCAACCTCACCACAGTTGAATACGCGAGCATTTCGTTGGCGACGGGTCAGTCCGCCGAGGTGTCGACGGCTGGTGAGGGGGGGTGACCTGGAAGTAGGCACCGAGGGACGTGGATTGGCGCCATGCCCGGGTGCCTCGCGTGGTGCCGCACCATGATGGCCGGAGCAGGGTCATCCGCTACTGCGGACACATTGACGCCTCGCTGTCCGCTGCCTAGCGTCATGTCGCGTGGACTCGCTTCGATTAGCGAACGACGCAGAGCAGACCGCGGACGAGCAACAGGCCGACCCGGACGGTCGGCCCTTGGCGGCAACGCTGCAGCTGGACGCGCTGCAGTTCTCCGACTCACCGCGGACCGGGGGCGTGGACGCGGGGCATGTGCACAAACTGGCCCGAACCGCTGGGCCGTTGCCTCCCATCGTCGTGCACCGGTCCACCCTGTGCGTCGTCGACGGGGTCCATCGCGTGCACGCGGCCCGGCTTCGCGGGGAGAACCATATCGACGTCTGCTATTTCGACGGCACCGTGGAGGACGCGTTCGTCGAGGCCGTGCGGTTGAACACGTCGCGGGGGCTGCCGCTGACCCAGGCCGATCGCGCGGCTGCCGTCCTGCGGATACTGGGCACGCATCCTCAGTGGTCGGATCGTCTGATCGCCTCGGCGGCTGGAGTGACAGCGGGCACTGTTGCGGCGGTGCGGAAGCGTTCAACTGTTCGGAGCGGGCAGTTGAACACCCGCGAAGGCAAGGACGGCAGGCTGCGGCCGGTGAACCCCGCCGAGGGGCGCAGGCGCGCCGCCGCTTTCCGGCAGTTCCGCTGACCGGAACCGGCGCGCGGAAGGGGGCGGCGCGCAGGGTCCTGCCGCCTAGACTGCCCGGATGACCGCGCCCTCCGCTCCGACAGCCCGCCCCCGCCGCCGCTTACGCGGGACGCCACCGGGTGATGTCGGAGGCCGTTCCCGTGGCATTGCCCACGCCGACACGGACGCGGTGCTCATCCGGCCGAGTTCACCACGGAGCTGAACGAAGAAATGAGCACGACGACAAGCAACGAGTCCCAGTTCGCGCGGGCGCGGAAGGTCATCCCGGGCGGGGTGAACTCACCGGTCCGCGCGTTCGGTTCGGTCGGCGGGGCGCCCCGCTTCATCGTCTCCGCCGCCGGCCCTCACATCACGGACGTCGAAGGACGCGAGTACGTCGACCTTGTCGCCTCCTGGGGACCGGCGATTCTCGGCCACGCCCACCCGGAGGTCGTGGCCGCGGTCCAGGACGCCGCGTCCCGGGGACTCTCGTTCGGCGCCACGACCCCGGCCGAGACGGAGCTGGCCGAGCTCGTCGTCGAACGGCTGGGCGGCACGCGCGCGCAAGGAGGTCTCGTCGACGAGCTGAGGCTCGTCTCCACCGGCACCGAGGCGACCATGACCGCGATCCGCCTGGCGCGCGGCTTCACCGGCAAGCCGCTTGTGGTGAAGTTCGCCGGCCACTACCACGGCCACTCCGACGGTCTCCTCGCCGCGGCGGGCTCCGGCGTGGCCACCTTCGGCTTGCCCGCCTCGGCCGGTGTCCCCGAGCCGATCGCCGCGCAGACCATCGTCTTGCCGTACAACGACCTCGACGCGGCACGGTCCGCCTTCGCGGCCCACTCCGGACGCATCGCGGCGGTCATCGTAGAGGCGGCGGCCGCGAACATGGGGGTCCTCGCACCCGACCCCGGATACAACGCCGCCCTCGCCTCGATCGCTCACGCCAACGACGCCCTGCTGATCCTGGACGAGGTCCTCACCGGCTTCAGGGTCGCGCCGGACGGCTACTGGGGTCTGGAGAAGACGCGTTC
Organism: Streptomyces sp. NPDC059455; assembly: GCF_042750115.1. Lineage (NCBI taxonomy): Bacteria > Bacillati > Actinomycetota > Actinomycetes > Kitasatosporales > Streptomycetaceae > Streptomyces > Streptomyces sp. NPDC059455. Next base: position 36,395 of record NZ_JBHYVB010000073.1, on the reverse strand, counting down.
CACGGAGCCCTACGACGTCGATCTGGTCACCTTCGGGAAGGTGATCGGCGGCGGCATGCCCGTGGCCGCGGTCGGTGGCAGGAGCGACGTCATGGAGCACCTCGCCCCGAACGGCCCCGTGTACCAGGCCGGCACCCTGTCCGGGAACCCGCTGGCCATCGCGGCCGGCTTCGCTACGCTCAGGCTCTCGGACAAGGAGACCTACGCCCAGCTCGACCGGGCGAGCAGCACGCTCCAGACCGCGGTGTCCGACGCCCTCACGGAGGTCGGCGTCGCCCACACCATCCAGTCCGCCGGCAACCTCTTCTCCGTCCTGTTCGCCCCGCGGCCGGCCCGGGACTACGCAGACGTACAGGCGCAGGACGCGTTCCGGTTCCCGCCGTTCTTCCACGCCATGCTCGAACGCGGAGTCGCCCTGCCGCCGAGCGTCTACGAGGCGTGGTTCGTCACCGCCGCCCACGACGACCGTGCGATGAACCAGATCATCGACGCGCTGCCGCACGCCGCCCGCGCCGCGGCCGAGACCCGCCCCGGCTCCTGACGGAAGCGCTCGCCACGGAGGCTGGCAAATCGATCGTCTCCCTGGCACGCTGGTTGGGGCGCTCCGATCCGGGCTTCACACTGCGGAAATACTCCCACTTCCTGCCGCGTGCCGGCGCACGCGGCAGCGCCGCCGTCGACGCGATCTTCGGGTGGCCACGGCCGGTCGGCAGGGCCCGTGGAGCGTGGCCCGTAGCCCACCGCGGGGCCCAAAGTCCCAGAGACGCCGCCGCACCCCTCCCTGACCCGCTAAGTAGCAGGTCAGACGGGGTGCGGCGGCATTCGCGTATCAGATGTCGCGGAAGGTCTCGATCTGGGCGCCGATCGAGTTCAGCCGCTCCGCGAGGTCCTCGTAGCCGCGGTTGATGACATACACGTTGCGCAGCACGGAGGTGCCCGGTGCGGCCATCATCGCCAGCAGGACGACCACGGCGGGGCGCAGGGCGGGCGGGCACATCATCTCGGCGGAGCGCCAGCGGGTGGGGCCCTCGACCAGGACGCGGTGCGGGTCGAGGAGTTTGACGTGGGCGCCGAGGCGGTTGAGCTCGGTGAGGTAGATCGCGCGGTTGTCGTAGACCCAGTCGTGGATCAGGGTCGAGCCCTGGGCGACGGCCGCGATCGCCGCGAAGAAGGGCACGTTGTCGATGTTGACGCCGGGGAACGGCATCGGGTGGATCTTGTCGATGGGGGCCTGCAGTTTGGACGGGCGCACGGTCAGATCGACCAGCCGGGTGCGGCCGTTGTCCGCCGCGTACTCCCCGCCGCGCTCGTGGTCCAGCCCCATCTCCTCCAGGACGGCCAGCTCGATCTCCAGGAACTCCACCGGCACCCGGCGGATCGTCAGCTCCGACTCGGTGATGACGGCGGCGGCCAGCAGGCTCATCGCCTCGACCGGGTCCTCGGAGGGCGAGTAGTCGACATCGCGGTCGATGCGCGCCACGCCGTGGACGGTCAGCGTCGTGGTGCCCACGCCCTCGACCTTGACGCCCAACTCCTCCAGGAAGAAGCAGAGATCCTGGACCATGTAGTTGGACGAGGCGTTGCGGATCACCGTGACGCCGTCGTGCCGGGCGGCCGCCAGCAGCGCGTTCTCGGTGACGGTGTCGCCGCGTTCGGTCAGCACGATGGCGCGGGTGGGGGCGACCGAGCGGTCGACGTGGGAGTGGTACATCCCGTCGGTGGCGGTCACCTCGAGGCCGAAGTGGCGCAGGGCGGTCATATGCGGCTGCACGGTGCGGGTGCCGAGGTCGCAACCGCCCGCGTAGGGGATCCGGAAGCGGTCCATCCGGTGCAGCAGCGGGCCGAGGAACATGATGACGCTGCGCGTCCGGCGCGCGGCCTCGGTGTCCATGGCCTCGAGGTCCAGCTCGGCGGGCGGCACGATCTCCAGATCGGCGCCGTCGTTGATCCAGCGGGTGCGGACGCCGATGCTGCCCAGAACCTCGAGGATGCGGTAGACCTCCTCGATCCTGGCGACCCTCCGCAGTGTCGTACGGCCCGCGTTGAGGAGCGTGGCGCACAGCAGCGCCACACACGCGTTCTTGCTCGTCTTGACGTCGATGGCCCCGGACAGCCGGCGGCCGCCGACCACCCGGAGGTGCATCGGGCCCGCGTAGCCGAGGGAGACGATCTCGCTGTCCAGGGCCTCGCCGATCCTGGCGATCATCTCAAGACTGATGTTCTGGTTTCCCCGCTCAATGCGATTGACCGCACTCTGGCTTGTGCCGAGTGCCTCCGCGAGCTGGGACTGGGTCCAGCCCCGGTGTTGACGGGCGTCACGGATGAGCTTGCCGATACGTGAGAGGTAGTCGTCGGTCATGGAGAAGAGGCTATCTCACATATGAGATGCGCACGCGACGGGGGAGGCGGAAGGAGTGACGACTCTCCACCGACTCTCCACTCGGGCATTGTTCTATTAGTATGCAAATAAGTGGGGAAAGATATGGTGAAGCGAGGGGGTCGATATGCGTCGTGTCCGACGGCGTGCGCTGGTCGTCGCTCTGCCCTTTGTGCTGGCATGGGCCGTGGTCGTGGCGACTTTCGCCGGGCTGCGCGACCGGCTGCCGGATCCGCTCGCCACGCATTTCGGCGCGGACGGGAAGGCCGACGGATTCACCGGTACGGGTGCGTTCCTCTCGGTGGTCACCGCCGTCCTCCTCGGCTCCGGCCTCCTCACCCTCGTACCCACCCTCCGCCTGACCAAGGGCCTCGGCGCCCAGCGGTTCGCGGTCGCCCTCGGCTACGGCATGTCCGGCCTGCTGGGTTACGCCTTCGCCGCCCTGCTCTTCGCCAACGCCGACGCCACCCGCGCCTCCCGGGTCTCCCAGCCCCTGTGGCAACTGGGCATCGCCCTCGCCGTCGCGGCCGCCATGGGCGCGCTGGGATGGCTGCTCGCGAGCCGGGACGTGGTGTCCGGGACCGGCCCCGGGAAGGAGGCCGCCGTGCCCCGGCTCCCGCTGGCCAAGGGCGAAGTGGCCACCTGGACGCGCTCCGTCGGATCGCCCGTGCTGCTCGCCGTGGGGGCGGGGACCACGCTGCTGGGTGCCGTGCTGGTCGCCGTGGGCCCGGGGACGGGGGCGTTGCTGATTGTCATCGGGCTGATCTGCACGCCACTGGCCCGCTGCCGGGTGACCGTCGACCGCCGTGGCCTCGCCGTGGCCTCATGGTTCGCCCCACGGCCCCGGATGCGGATACCGCTGGACCGGATCGAACGGGCCACCAGCCGCGAGGCCGCCGCGCTGAGCCTCGGCGGCTGGGGCTACCGGATCCGCGGCGGCGGCAGCGCCCTGGTGTTCCGCTCCGGCGACGCGCTGTTCCTGACGCTCGCCACGGGCCGGGAGTTCGCGGTGACGGTGGACGACGCCGCCACCGCCGCCGCCCTGCTCAACGCCCTGATCGAACGCGACCGCCCCGCGGCGGGGGAGCGCGGCTGAGATGCTCTTCCGCGTCGACCCCGGCTCCGCGGTCCCGCTGGCCGACCAGATCGCCGCCTCCGTACGCGGCGCGATCGCCGACGGCACCGTACGCCCCGGCGAACGCCTCCCCGCCGCCCGCGCGCTCGGCGAATCCCTCGGCGTCAACGTCCATACGGTCCTGCGCGGCTACCAACGGCTCCGCGAGGAGGGCCTGATCGAACTCCGCCGCGGCCGCGGCGCGGTCGTCACCGGCGACCAGCCCACGGCCCGCGCCCGGCTCCTGGAGGGCGTCCAGGGCCTGGTGGACCAGGCCCGCGCCCTGGGCCTCTCCGACGAGGAGGTCCTGACCCTGGTCAGAACCCGCCTCGCGGGCGGCTGAGACCCATCAGAACTCGGCAGTGTCCAGCTCCAGGCCGAACGGCTCGGGGAGCGGGAGCGGGGTGCCGAAGGGGTGGGGGCCGTCCACCTTGGTGTAGCCGAGGTTCCCGGGCGCGGAGTAGAGCGTGCAGGCGCGCTGCTGCCGGTCGACCAGGAGGTACAGCGGGGCGCCGTACTCCGCGTAGCGGCGCCGCTTGACGACCCGGTCGGTGTCTCCGTTCGAGCCGGAGGTCACCTCGACGATCAGGAGGGTCTGGTCGGGCAGCAGGGCTCCGCCGCCTTTGGCGAGCTCGCGTGGCACAACGGCCAGATCCGGTACGTACCAATTGCTGGTGCCCGGCAAGTCCAGATTTCCCGACCCGGCCCTGTAGCCGAGCTTGCGCATGACCGGCCCGATCTGTTCGCGGATCTCGTCGGCGGCGTTCTCGTGGTCCCATGTCGGTGACAACTGTTCGATGACCCCCTCCACGATCTGCACCCGGTCATCCCCCCGGATGTGCTGGATCGCGTACTTCAATGCGGTTTCGGGGTCGTCGGCCGCATACGAGGCCGTTTCCGAATGGGGTTGCGCGCTCATCGGTCCTCCACCTGGCGGCGTAGCTGCAGCATGACGACTGCGCAAGGTCTATCGCAATCCTCCACGGGCATGGGCAAATGTGCCCAGTAGTCACCCATAGCGGTGACGATCCCCCGTCACCACCGCCGCCAGCGTCCGGGCCGGGCCGTCGACCGCGGGGCCGTGGAGGAGTTCGGTGCGGTGGAGGAGGCGGGGGGCGATCAAGGGGGCGGTGACGATGCCGGGGGTGCCCTTGGTGGCGGGGTGGGGGAGGAGGGCGAGGCCGTGGCCGGCGGCGGTGAGGGCGAGGAGGCCGCGGACATCGGTGCCCTCGTACGTCAGCGAGGCGCGGAAGCCGTCGGTCCGGCTGACCGCGCGCAGCTGCTCGAGCGGCATGGCGGCGTCCGGGGCGTCCAGCCACTGGGTGTCGGCGAGGTCGGCCAGCCGCAGGCCGAGGCGGCGGGCCAGCGGGTGGCCGGTGGGCAGGGTCACCACCAGTGGGGCCTCCGCGACCGTGACCGCGGTGAGCGGGCCCACCTCGGGCAGCGGCAGGGCGTCGGCGGGGGTGGCCGGGCCGTCGATCAGCCCCAGGTCCAGGGTTCCGGACGCCACCGCGGCCGGGATCTCCCGGCGGCCGAGGATCCGCAGGGAGGCTTTGGTGGCCGGATGCGCCTGGCGCACCCGGTCCAGGGCCGCGGCGATTCTCGGGGTCATCGCCAGCGACGAGGCCCCCACCACCAGCCGGGCGGCGCCGGACCCCGACAGCCGCTCGACGTCGGCCCGCGCCGCGTCCAGACGGAGCAGCAGCGGACCGGCGTGTTCCAGCAGCCGGGCGCCCGAGCTGGTGAGCATGACCGGCCGCCGGGTCAGCAGCGACGTCCGCAGATCCGCTTCGAGTGACGCGATGTGCTCGGAGACCGCCGCCGGGGTGAAGCCCAGCTCATGGGCGGCGTCGGAGAAGGATCCGCAGCGGGCCACGGAGATGAACGTGCGGAGCAGATGCGGGTCCATGGCAGCAGTATCGCGGTGGCGGGGGCGGCTCAGTCGGCGATCACCCTTACCGGTGAACACGAGTGAATGCGGGTGAACACCGATGCCCGGACCGCGCTCGCACCCGTGTCCTGTCTCATCGGAGGTCGAGCGGTCTCATCGAAGCTTGAGTGATGGCTGTGGATCCTGTGGATCGGGGGACTGAGCGGAGCGCCGGGCACGCGGCGATGGGAAATGTCCGGTGTTCTCACCGGGCCAACCCGAGCAGTTCATCGATCACCGGCTCCTCACCACCGTTACCGAGGTGGGCGATGGCCGCGAACGGGGCGATCACCTGGCTCCAGGCGTGGAGCCGGTCGCCATCGAGCCCGCACGCCGCCGCCACGCGCGCGCAGCGGGTCTCGACGCCCTCCAGTCCGGCGCCGGCCACGACGTAGTCCACAGCGTCGAAGCACGGATCACCCACACATGCCTTCGGATCGATGGCCATCAGACCGCGCTCCGCGCCACCGTCGAGCACGTTGCCCAGGTGCAGGTCACCGTGGAGCAACACGGTTGTCGCCGCCGTGTCCAGCAGCCGCTCACACCGCTGGATGGCCCTGTCCCACGCGGTGACATCGATACGCGCGCCGATCGCGGGCTCGGACAGCCGCCTGCCGACACGAGTGAAGGCCTCCTCGCACCGGCCGCGCAGCACACGCGGCGGCCGCGGAGGCGGAGCGACCCCGTGCAACGCGGCGAGCAGATCCGACCACTGCCCGGGAAGCGAAGCGGCGGGCATGTCCTCCGCCGGCGTTCCGGGCACGACCTCTTCCAACACCATCGCGCCCGCGTCCTCGTCGACGGCCAGCACGGCGGGCACCCGGCCCGAGGCGGCGAACCACCCCAGCATTCCGGCCTGCTCGGCCAAAAGGGCCCGATCCGGACTGAGCTTCAGCACCGCGGGCGTGTCGTCGGGCCAACGGCACCGCAACGTGACCGACGAAGCACCGTCCGGGAGGGACTCACCGAGCGAAAGTCCCCACTGGGACGTCAGCCGCGTGATGAGATCCGGCGTGTCAGCGCACCATTCGGCGACCTGTGGACCGAATCGACGAACCAGCCGCGTAGTGACGCTCTCCACATCCACCGATAGTCGTTTCACCCGGACCAGTGTGCCGTTCCCGGTCCTGGCCAGCCACGACACACTCAACCCTCGATGCGCCGAACCCAGCGGTCACCGATCTTCGATACCGCGCTCGCCCCCGGGCAGGGCATGACCGCGCGGGGGCGATGTACTAGGGTTATCTCGACATCGAGATATCTGCTGGAAGGCGCACTGCCGCCCCGTGCCGGTAAGGCTTACCTAACTTAGCCCTACCTTAGCGGATCGGCGCGGGCATGTGACGGCAGCATTGCGGTGGTACGCGCGAAATCATGCATGAAGGAGACTGTCGTGTCGGCGAACAGCTTCGACGCCCGCAGCACCCTGCAGGTGGGCGACGAATCGTACGAGATCTTCAGGCTGGACAAGGTCGAGGGGTCGGCCCGGCTCCCTTACAGCCTCAAGGTGCTGCTGGAGAACCTGCTCCGCACCGAGGACGGCGCGAACATCACCGCCGACCACATCCGCGCGCTGGGCGGGTGGGACTCGCAGGCCCAGCCCAGCCAGGAGATCCAGTTCACGCCGGCCCGCGTGATCATGCAGGACTTCACGGGTGTGCCCTGCGTGGTCGACCTCGCCACCATGCGTGAGGCCGTCAAGGAGCTCGGCGGCGACCCGGCGAAGATCAACCCGCTGGCCCCGGCCGAGCTGGTCATCGACCACTCCGTGATCGCCGACAAGTTCGGCACCAACGACGCCTTCGCCCAGAACGTGGAGCTGGAGTACGGCCGCAACAAGGAGCGCTACCAGTTCCTGCGCTGGGGCCAGACCGCCTTCGACGAGTTCAAGGTCGTCCCGCCCGGCACCGGCATCGTCCACCAGGTCAACATCGAGCACCTGGCCCGCACCGTCATGGTCCGGGGCGGCCAGGCGTACCCGGACACCCTGGTCGGCACCGACTCCCACACCACCATGGTCAACGGCCTCGGTGTGCTCGGCTGGGGCGTCGGCGGCATCGAGGCCGAGGCCGCGATGCTGGGCCAGCCGGTCTCCATGCTGATCCCGCGCGTCGTCGGCTTCAAGCTGACCGGTGAGCTGAAGCCCGGCACCACCGCCACCGACCTCGTGCTGACCATCACCGAGATGCTGCGCAAGCACGGTGTCGTCGGCAAGTTCGTCGAGTTCTACGGCGAGGGTGTGGCGGCCACGAGCCTCGCCAACCGCGCCACCATCGGCAACATGTCGCCGGAGTTCGGCTCCACCGCCGCGATCTTCCCGATCGACGACGAGACGATCAAGTACCTGAAGCTCACCGGCCGCAGCGAGCAGCAGCTCGCACTGGTCGAGGCGTACGCCAAGGAGCAGGGCCTCTGGCTCGACCCGGCCGCCGAGCCCGACTTCTCCGAGAAGCTGGAGCTGGACCTGTCGACGGTCGTTCCGTCGATCGCCGGCCCCAAGCGCCCGCAGGACCGCATCGTGCTCGCCGAGGCGGCGCAGCAGTTCGCGCAGGACGTCCGCAACTACGTCGCCGAGGCGGAGGAGGACGAGGCGGGCAAGGAGTCCTTCCCGGCCTCCGACGCCCCGGCCGTCTCCAACGGCGTGCCCACCAAGCCGACCCTGGTGACCGCCCCCGACGGTTCGACGTATGAGATCGACCACGGCGCCGTCACCGTCGCCGCGATCACCTCCTGCACCAACACCTCGAACCCGTACGTCATGGTCGCCGCCGCCCTGGTGGCCAAGAAGGCGGTCGAGAAGGGCCTGACCCGCAAGCCGTGGGTCAAGACCACCCTGGCCCCGGGCTCGAAGGTCGTCACCGACTACTTCGACAAGGCGGGCCTGACCCCCTACCTCGACAAGGTCGGCTTCAACCTCGTCGGCTACGGCTGCACCACCTGCATCGGCAACTCCGGCCCGCTGCCGGACGAGGTCTCCAAGGCCGTCAACGAGGCCGACCTCGCCGTCACCTCCGTCCTCTCCGGCAACCGGAACTTCGAGGGCCGGATCAACCCCGACGTCAAGATGAACTACCTGGCGTCCCCGCCGCTGGTCGTCGCCTACGCCCTCGCCGGTTCGATGAAGGTGAACATCACCACGGACGCGCTGGGCACCGACCAGGAGGGCAAGCCGGTCTTCCTCGCGGACATCTGGCCGACCGAGGCCGAGGTCAACGACGTCGTGGCCAACGCCATCGGCGAGGACATGTTCAACAAGTCCTACCAGGACGTCTTCGCCGGTGACGCCCAGTGGCAGGCGCTGCCCGTGCCGACCGGCAACACCTTCGAGTGGGACGCCGAGTCCACCTACGTCCGCAAGCCCCCGTACTTCGAGGGCCTGACGATGGACCCGGCCCCGGTCGAGGACATCGCCGGCGCCCGGGTGCTGGCCAAGCTGGGCGACTCGGTCACCACCGACCACATCTCCCCGGCCGGTGCGATCAAGGCCGACACCCCGGCCGGCAAGTACCTCACCGAGCACGGTGTCGAGCGTCGTGACTTCAACTCCTACGGTTCCCGCCGGGGCAACCACGAGGTCATGATCCGCGGCACCTTCGCCAACATCCGGCTGCGCAACCAGATCGCGCCGGGCACCGAGGGCGGTTTCACCCGCGACTTCACCCAGGACGGTGCGCCGGTCTCCTTCATCTACGACGCCTCGCAGAACTACCAGGCGGCCGGCGTCCCGCTGGTCATCCTGGCGGGCAAGGAGTACGGCTCCGGCTCGTCCCGCGACTGGGCCGCCAAGGGCACCGCGCTGCTCGGCGTCAAGGCCGTCATCGCCGAGTCGTACGAGCGCATCCACCGCTCGAACCTCATCGGCATGGGCGTCCTGCCGCTCCAGTTCCCCGAGGGCGCCTCGGCGCAGTCGCTGGGCCTGACCGGCGAGGAGACTTATCAGATCACGGGCGTCACCGCGCTCAACGAGGGCGGCATCCCGGAGACCATGAAGGTCAAGGCGGGCGGGCTGGAGTTCGACGCCAAGGTGCGCATCGACACCCCCGGCGAGGCGGACTACTACCGCAACGGCGGCATCATGCAGTACGTGCTGCGCTCGCTGATCCGCAAGTAAGCGCGGCTCAGCGGCTCAGCGGCTCACGGCAGCGGCGAGGGGGGGGCCCCCCCCCCCCGGGGGGGGGGGCGCGCCCGGCGCCGGGGCGCCCCGGGGGCGGAGACGCCCCCCCCGCGGGGTGGGGGGGGGGGGTTAAGAAA
>NZ_JBHYVB010000073.1:20445-26713 GCF_042750115.1 Streptomyces sp. NPDC059455 | reverse complement strand
AGCTTGTCACATAGTACACCCACACCCACGCGCTCTTCCGCGCCGCCGCGCCCGCCGCCCGCGCGGCCGCGCCCCCCCGGGGGGGGGGGGGGCCCCCCGTCCGCGTACCGGATGCCCCGCGGTCAGAGAAACGTCCCCGAAGGGATGTACGGCATCGGCGGCGGCATCCCCCGCAGACACACATAGCCGCTCGTGGACAGCTCGAGCCCGGCCTCGATCCCCACGTCCACCGCCCACTGCTGCTCGGCCGTCAGCCCCGGCACCCGCGCGTCGGCGCCCTCCGGAAGGCACAGCAGCGCGGCGGTCAGCAGCCGCTTCGCCAGCCGCCGCGAGGTCGCGGCCAGCATCTCGACCTTGCCGTCCTCGGCGACATAGCAGTAGCCGCTGCCCGCGAGGTCGTCCACCACCAGCAACCGCCGCTGGGTGAGCAGCAGTTCGTGGTCGGCGCCGTGCGCGCCACCCCGGGTGCGGCGGTCCACCGAGTCCAGCAGGTCCCGGTGGCGGGCCACGCCCTCGTGCACCGCGCCGTCCGGCGGGGACAGCCGCTCCTTGGTCTCCGGTCCGACCGTGCCGCGCAGCCGCATCGCCGGATGCAGCGCGAACCCCGCGCGCCGGTAGGTGCTCGCCGCGCGCGAATCCTCCGATCCGCAGATGATGCCGCGCAGACACCCCCGTCCGTACAGCAGTGCCGCGGCCAGCAACTCCCGGCCCACGCCCTGCCGCTGGGCCCGTGGCAGCACCGCGAACATCGACAGCCCCCAGGTGCCCTCGCGCCGGGCCGACAGCGTCACGCCGAGCGGCATTCCGGCCTCGTCCAGGGCGAGCCAGCAGCCGCCCGGGTCGGTGCGGGCGAGATGACGGTTCCGCTCATGGACCTCGGCCACGTACCCCGGTGGCCATCCGTCCTTGCCCGCGAGGGCGCCGGAGTCCCCGAAGGCGGCGGCCACCACCTCCCATGCCGCCTCGGCGTCCTCGTCGGTGTCACGTAGCTGGCGGAGGATCATGCGCCCATGATGGCGCGTCCGATGAGCGATTGCCGGTACGCGGAAGCGGCTTGCTCGACCGGCGAACGCGACAACGTTGTCAGGCTGACTGTAACGATCAGTACGCCGCCAACCAGGTGTCCCTGTCAAGACCGTCACCGCACCCTTACGGCCGACGGCCCCCGTGCGGTACGGTCCCCACGGCTTGCTCGACCCGGCGATCGCGGCCCTTCCAACAAGGTGGGACCGCAATGCCCTCAAGACCCCTGGCCGCCCTGGCGGCCGCGGCCCTGACCGCGGGGCTCCTCGCCACCGCGGCCACCGCGCCCGCGTCGGCCGCCCCGCCGCCGACGCTGGTCAAGGACCCGGCGGCGTACGTCGATCCGCTCATCGGCAGCTCGGCCGGCGGCAACACCTTCCCCGGAGCCGTCGCGCCCCTCGGCATGCTGTCGTGGAGCCCGGAGAACACCCGCGGCGACGCCACCCGGACCGCCGCGCCCGGCGGCTACCACTACGACGCCACTCGCGTCCGCGGCTTCAGCCTCACCCATATGTCCGGCACCGGGTGCGCGGGCGGCGCGGGCGACATCCCCTTCTTCCCCCACGTCGGCGAGGTCACCTCCTCACCCGCCGCCGACACCAAGGACCAGGTCTACGCCTCCGACTTCAGCCACTCCGACGAGACCGCCGAACCCGGCCGCTACCACGTCTCCCTCGCCTCCGGCGCCGGTGCGGACCTGACCGCCACCGCCCGCACCGGATCGGCCCGCTTCACCTACCCCGCGGACAAGACCGCCTCCCTGCTGATCCGCACCTCCTCCTCCGAGGTCGGCAGCTCGGACGCCGACCTCACCATCGACCCGGAACACCGAACCGTCTCCGGCTCGGTCACCAGCGGCAACTTCTGCGGCTATCTCGACCCCGAGGGGCGCCGCGGCTACTACACGCTGCACTTCACCGCCACGTTCGACACCCCGTTCACCACCCAGGGCACCTGGCGGGACGGCACCCTGCGGCCCGGCACCACCAGCGCCGAGGGCGGCTCCGGCGGCTATGGCGGCGACGGCCGCCCGGTGGCCGGGAAGGGCTCCGGCGGCTATCTCCAATTCGCCCCGGGCACCCGCCGGGTCGGCGTCAAGGTCGGCATCAGCTACGTCAGCGACCAAGGCGCCCGGGCCAACCTCGCCGCCGAGAACCCGCCGCGGCGCGGCTTCGACCAGGTGCGCACCGCCGCGTACGACGCCTGGCGGCGGCAGCTGTCCGCCATCCGGGTCGGTGGCGGCGCGGACGCGGACCGCACCACCTTCTACACCGCGCTCTACCACTCGCTGCTGCACCCCAACGTCATCAGCGACACCGACGGCCGCTACCGGGGCAGCGACGGTGAGGTGCACCGGGTGAGCCGGGGCCACCGGGCCCAGTACGGCACCTTCTCCGGCTGGGACGTCTACCGCTCCCAACTCCAGCTGCTCACCCTGCTGGAGCCGGACAAGGGCTCCGACATCGCGCAGTCCCTGCTGAACCTCGCCCAGCAGAACGGCGGCGTCTGGGACCGCTGGCTCCAGGGCGCCTCGGGGACGCATGTGATGAACGGCGACCCGTCGGCCGCCGCCCTCGCCGGGATCCGGGCCTTCGGTGGCGACGACTACGACCTCGACGCCGCCCTCGACTCGCTCGTCAAGGCGGCCACCGAGCCGACCGCGAAGGACCTCAGCCCGGCGGGCAAGCCCATCATGTCGGTCGGCCAGCGGCCCTCCCTCGACAAGTACCTGAAGCTGCACTACATGCCGTCCGTCTCCAACGCCTGGGGCGGCGCGGCCGAGACCCTGGAGATGTCCGGCGCGGACTTCGCCCTCTCCCAACTGGCGCGGGCCGCGGGCCGTAAGGACACCGCCGAGACCTTCGCGCGCCGCGCCCAGTGGTGGCAGAACAACTTCAACGCCGCCGCCGACCCGGAGACCGGCGGCTATGCCGCCAACCGTAAGGCCGACGGCAGCTGGGTCACCGGCTTCACCCCGGCCACCGGCAACGGCTTCGTCGAGGGCACCAGCGCCCAGTACACCTGGATGGTCCCGCACAACCCCGCCGGTCTCTTCGCCGCCATGGGCGGTAAGGACGCCGCGGTGAAGCGTCTGGACGCCTTCTTCCACGACGCCGACGGGGGCTGGGCGCTCACCGGCAAGGGCGGCGAGAAGTCCGAGCTGGACAACGAGCCGTCGATCAACGTCCCCTACCTCTACGCCTACGCCGGACAGCCGTACAAGACACAGGAGACCGTGCGCGCCGCGATGCGCCGGCTGTGGACCACGAAGTCCGACGGCATCCCCGGCAACGACGACCTCGGCGAGATGTCGTCGTGGTACGTCTTCTCGGCCCTCGGCATGTATCCCCAGGTGCCCTCCCGCGCCGAACTGGTCCTGGCCTCGCCCCTCTTCCCGCGGATCGAGATCGACCGCGGCGGCCGGGACATCTCCATCCGCGCCCCGCAGGCCGCGCCCGGCACGCCCTACGTCCAGGCGCTGAAGGTGGACGGGCGGGCGAGCGACCGCCCCTGGCTGCCGGAGTCCTTCGTACGGCACGGCGGAACGCTGGACTACACCCTGTCCGACACCCCCGACCGCGCCTGGGGCTCGGCCCCGTCCGACGCCCCGCCCTCCTTCCGCGAGGGCGAGCAGCCCTACCAGATCGGGGTCGGCCCGACCACGGGCACGCTCGCCCCGGGCGACAGCCTGACCGTGAAGGTGGCCGCCGTCCCGGTCAGCGAGGGCGACCGCCCCGAGGTGCGCTTCACCACCGACGCCCCCGACGGGATCACCGCCTCACCCGCCTCCGGGACGGTGGGCCCGGACGGCACGGCGGAGATCTCCCTGCGCGCGGGGAAGGACACGGCCGAGGGGTTCTACGACGCGAAGGTGACGGTGACCAGCGAGGGCACCGAAGTCGTCCAGCCGATCACCCTCACCGTCGCCGCCCCCGGCTCGCTGCTCGCCGCGTACAACAACGTCGGCGCGACCGAGGACGCCGGCGAGCACGACGAGGGCGACTACGACGGCGGCGGCTGGAGCTACTCCCGCCAGGCCCTCGCCGCCGCCGGCCTCGAGCCGGGCGCCAAGGGGACCACCCAGGGCCTTGACTACACCTGGCCCGCCTCCCCGTCCGGCCGCCCCGACAACGCCTCCGCCACCGCCCAGACCATCGCCCTGCCCCCGTCCACCGGCCTCTCCTTCATCGGCAGCGCCGTCAACGGCAACCAGAAGGCCACCGCCAAGGTCACCTACACCGACGGCAGCTCGGACGAGGCGGACCTGTCCTTCACCGACTGGACGGTGGGCGGCGGCGCCGGAACGGTCCAGTACGGCAACGTGACCGTCGCCAGGACCCCGTACCGCAACATCAGCGGCGGCGACAAGGACGTGGTGGACGCCTACATCTTCGCCACGAAGGCGTTCCGGGCGCCGGAGGGCAAGACGGTCAAGAGCGTCACCCTCCCGGACAACGCGGATCTCCACGTCTTCGCGGTCGCCCGCGGCTGAGTGAGTCAACGCGAAGAGTCGCGACCTACGATCGAGTGACGCGACGGTCAGCGTTGTGGGGCCGGGAGGGGGAGGCGTCGATGTACCACTCCCGGCCCAGCAGCAGGCCGAAGAGCGGGGTGGGCAGCCGGATCATCCTCCGCATGACGGGGTTCATGCGGCCCGCGCCGTTCACCTGGGAGTGGTGGGCGGCCAGGGCCGCCTGCTTCTGGCGGGCGTAGTGGCGGACGTCGTAGCGGTGGGTGATGGCCGAGCGGGGGCTGAAGCGGGTGGTCAGCTCGGCGGGGTCGTGGCGCAAGGGGATGCGCAGGAGCCGTACGAGGCGTAGCAGGCGTTCGACGGTGTCGCGGGGGATCGTCGCCTCGAGGACCCTCGGCGTCTTGGCCAGTTCGGCGGTGCGGCGGCCGACCTCGTGGACCTTGATGTGGTCGCGGTGGCCGTAGCCGCCGTTGGGGTCGTAGGTGAGCAGCATGGCCGCGTCCTCCTCGCGCAGGATCGCGGCCAGTCGCTCCGCCGCCTCCTCCGGGTCCGCCCGCGCGAAGCGGGTGCGGTCCGGTGGGTCGGGGTAGAGCAGTGCGCCGTGGCCGCTGTCCGCGTAGCCGAGGTGGACGACGCGGTCGACGCCGAGGATGGCCGCGCTCGTCCGCAGTTCGCGCATGCGGGGCGGTTCGCCGTTCTCCGGGGCCGCGTCCATGAGGCCGTCCGTGGCGACCACGAGCACCACCCGGTGTCCCTCATCGGCCAGCCGGGCGAGCGTGCCCCCCGGTCAGCGGCGCCTCGTCGTCGGGGTGGGCGTGGAATGCCAGGACGGTAGCCATCCGCCCATCCTGGCATTCGGGGTCATGCGAAGGCCGCGATATGGCGTAGCGCCCACTCGGCGAAGGGACGCGGCGGGTGGCGCAGGATGCGCTCGGTGTCCGGGCTCACCCGCTGTTCGTCGGCTGTTGGCTCGCCCAGGATGTCGAGGGTGCCGTCGGCGACGGGCTCCGGCATGAACCGCAGCATCTGCGCCCGTGCCCGCTCCCGGCTCAGTTCGACGAATCGTACGGGCTCGCCCAGCGCGTCGGCGATCGCGTGCGCCTGTCCGCGCGGGGTGACCGGGGCGGGGCCGGTGAGCTCGTAGGTACGGCCCGCGTGGCCCGGCTCCCGCAGCGTGGCGGCCGCGACCTCCGCGATGTCCGCGGGGTCCACGACCGGCAGTCCGACGTCGGCGAAGGGCGCCGCGATCACGCGCTCCTTACGGATGGATTCGGCCCAGGCGAAGGCGTTCGAGGCGAAGCCCCCGGGCCGCAGGATCGTCCAGTCGAGACCCGACTTCCGGACGGCGTCCTCGAACGCCCGCATGGGGGCGTGGGACACCGCCTCCGGGCGGGTCCCGGCGGCCTGGGAGGAGAGCAGGACCACGCGCCGTACGCCGGCGGACCGCGCGACGTCCAGGAGTTCGCCGGTCCGCGGCGGACCGGCGAGCAACTCGCCCGCGAAGAGCAGGAACAGCGCGTCGGCCCCCTCCAGCGCGGGCCGCAGACCTTCGGGGTCGGCCAGATCGGCCTGCCGACCGCGTACCCCCTCCGGTAGCTCTCCGGCGGCCCCGGCCAATGGCCGCCGCGAGACCGCTGTGACGCGCTCGCCGAGTGCGGCGAGGGTAGCCCCCCGCGGTCGGGCCGCATTACCGGGGGCTGCCGGTTACACCACTGTGTGGAGTTGCCCCGTGTGCCCTTGCCCGACGCGTTTGCCGCCCCCCGGCCCGGTGGA
>NZ_JBHYVB010000073.1:19729-20435 GCF_042750115.1 Streptomyces sp. NPDC059455 | reverse complement strand
CCCGCGCGGGCCCCCCCGCCCCCGGGGCCCCGGCGCGCCCCCGGCCCCCCCCCCAACCGGCCCCCTCGCACCCTGTTGCCCCGCCCCCGCTGGGGCCGCCCCGCGTCTCCACCAGCGGTCGGCCGACATTCCCGGTCGCTCCGGTTACCACGATCATGTGCAGTTCCCCGTTCTCACAGTGACGGACCTTTTCCTCGCCGCGCGGCACGGTGAAGCTAGCATCGTGGGGATAGTAGGTACCTAGAAGAAAGTGACTATGTCCAAGGAACCGGAACTGGCCTGCCCGATCGCCCCGGTGGTCGACATCGTCTTCAGCCGCTGGACCACACCGATCCTCTGGACGCTCCAGGAACACGGCCGTCAGCGCTTCGTGGAGCTGCAGCGCCATATCGGCACCATCACCCCGAAGGTGCTGACCCAGCGGCTGCGGCAACTGGAGCGCGACGGGCTGGTGCGGCGCACCTACCACCCGGAGGTTCCGCCCCGGGTGGAGTACGAGATCAGTGAGCTGGGCCGCAGTCTGGGCCCGCTCTTCGCCACGCTCGCGACCTGGTCGGACGAGAATCTGCCCAAGGTCCAGCGGGCCCGGCTGGACTACGACGGTGAGGAGACGGCGCCCACCGGTCCTCGCTGAGGCGAGGCGCCCGGTACGCACGCACGCGGGCCCTGGGCGGGTTCAGACCAGCGCCCGCCCCCGCCCCCCACC
>NZ_JBHYVB010000073.1:15565-19719 GCF_042750115.1 Streptomyces sp. NPDC059455 | reverse complement strand
GGGCCGCCCGCGCGGCCCTCTCTCTCGCCTGGGGGGGGCTGGCTCGCGCCCCCCCCCCCCCCCCCCCCGCGTCCCTCACCTCATCGCTCGGGTCAGCTCAGCAGCTCGACCTCCGCCAGTGTCGACTTGTCGTCCGACACCAGCCGGTAGTGCGCGTATGTACCGGGCGTGCGCACCGAGAAGACGCGGGTCTGCTTGTCCCAGCTGAAGGACTCGCCCGACCTGCGGTCCAGGTCCTTCCAGCTCTCGCCGTCCGGAGAGCCCTGGAGCACCCATCCGGTCGGGGCCTTGCCGCGGTCCGACGAGGTCAGGGTGTACTGCACCGCGCGGCCCGGCTCCTTGACCGGCAGGTCCACCGACTCGAAGGTGGCCTCGGTGGTCGAGGTGTTGTCCAGCAGCGCCGTACCGCCGCTCGGCACCGTCAGGTCGTGGCGCGGGGTGGGCACCTTGTCGTCCTTGGTGATGGAGGACGGCGCGGCGTTCGCGCCGGTGCCCCAGGCCGACGGCTTGGCGCCCATCGCGAACTCCAGCGTGCCGCCCTTGGCGAGCACCGAGTGCGGCAGCGCGGTGGAGTTCCATGCCTTGCCGTTGACCTTCAGGCCCTGGACGTACACGTTCCGCGCGCTGTTGCGCGGGGCCTTGACGACGAGGTCGCGGCCGTTCTCCAGATGCACCGTGGCCTTGGTGAACTGCGGCGATCCGACCGCGTACTCCGAGCCGCCCATCACCAGCGGGTAGAAGCCCAGCGAGCTGAAGAGGTACCAGGCGGACTGCTCGCCGTTGTCCTCGTCGCCGTGGTAGCCCTGGCCGATCTCGCTGCCGGTGTAGAGGCGGGAGAGCACCTCGCGCACCTTCTCCTGGGTCTTCCACGGCTGTCCCGCCGCGTCGTACATGTACGCCACATGGTGGGCGACCTGGTTGCTGTGGCCGTACATGCCCATGCGGACGTCCCGTGCCTCGGTCATCTCGTGGATGACGCCGCCGTAGGAACCGGCGAACTCCGGCGAGGCGGTCTCCGGGGTGGAGAAGTAGGTGTCCAGCTTCTTCGCCAGGCCCGAGCGGCCGCCGTAGAGGTTGGCCAGGCCCCGGCTGTCCTGGGGCGCGGTGAAGGCGTAGCCCCAGCCGTTGGTCTCGGTGTAGTCGTAGCCCCAGATCCGGGGGTCGTACTTGTCGGAGGGCACGCGCCACTTTCCATTGGCGTCCTTGCCCTGGAAGAAGCCCGCCTTGTCGTCGAAGAGCGCGACATAGCCCTGCGCGCGGTGCAGGAAGTACTCGGACTCGTCCTTGTAGCGGGCCTTCTTCGTCTTCGCGTAGAGCGCCTTGCCCATGTTCGCGAGGCCGTAGTCGTTGAGATAGCCCTCCAGCGCCCAGGACAGCCCCTCATGGGTCTCGGTGCTGGTGTAGCCGAGGAAGGGCGAGGAGGACATGCCCTTCCGGCCGACGCCCGACGTGGGCGGCACGGCGGTGGCGTTCTTCAGCGCTGCCTCGTACGCGGCCTCGGCGTCGAACCGCACACCCTTCAGATACGCGTCGGCGAAGGCCACGTCCGAGCTGGTGCCGGTCATCAGATCGGCGTAGCCCGGTGAGGACCAGCGGGATATCCAGCCGCCGTCCTTGTACTGCTGCACGAAGCCGTCGACCATCGTGCCCGCCCGCTTCGGGGTGAGCAGGGAGTAGGCGGGCCAGGTGGTGCGGTAGGTGTCCCAGAAGCCGTTGTTGACGTACACCTTGCCGTCGACGATCTTCGCGCCGGTGTGGGTCGGGGTGTTCTCCCCGGTGGCCGGCGAGAAGGCGCTCGCGTACTGGTAGCGGGGCTTGGCCGCCGTGCCCGTGTTCTCGAAAGAGGAATTGGGATAGAGGTACAGCCGGTAGAGGCTGGAGTAGAGCGAGGTGAGCTGGCCGCGGTCCGCGCCCTCGACCTCGACCCGGCCCAGGATGTCGTCCCACTCCGCCTGTGCGGCCCGCTCGACCTGCCCGAACGACCGCGACGCGGGCAGCTCCCGGTCGAGGTTGGCCTTCGCCTGGTCGACGCCGATCAGCGAGGTGGCGAGCCGGAGGGTGACCGTCCGGTCCTTCCCCGGCTTGAAGCGGAAGTAGCCCGTGACGTCCTTGCCGCCGCCTCCGTCCAGCTTGCCGCTCGCGCTCACCGGGGTGTCGAAGACGCCGTAGACGAACATCCGGGTGGCACCGGCGGATCCCCCGCTCTTGACGTCGGAGTAGCCGGAGACCACCCCGTTCTCGGCGTCGAGGGTCAGCCCGCCGTTGTTGTTGACGTTGTCGAAGACGACGCTCGCGTTCTCGCCCGGATAGGTGAACCGCATGACCGCGGCGTGATCGGTGGGCGCGATCTCGGTCTTGAGGCCGTTCTCGAAGGTCACTCCGTAGGAGTACGGCCGGGCGGTCTCCTTCTCATGGCGGAAGGGGAGCGCGCGGGCGGTCCGGGAGGCGTTGGGTACGTCGGCCGCGGTGGACGGCATCACCTGGAAGGTCTGCCGGTCGCCCATCCAGGGGCTGGGCTCATGGCTGGCGCTGAACGCCTGGATGGTGGGGAGGTTGTCGGCGTTGTTGGCGCGGGCGTACTGGTAGAGCCAGTCGGTGGAGCCAGCGTTGGTCACCGGCGTCCAGAAGTTGAAGCCGTTGGGGACGGCGGTGGCCGGGAAGTTGTTGCCGCGCGAGAAGCTGCCGCTGGAGTTGGTGCCCCGGGTGGTCAGGGCGTAGTCCGACAGGTGTGTCAGCGGCTTCTCGGGCGCCTTGGGGGCGATGGAGATGTCGTCCACCCAGCCGCGGAACTGCGCGGGGCCCTTGGGGGAGTCGTAGGCCACGAGGATCCGGTCGACCGTCTTGCCCGCGGCGACCGCGCCGATCCGCGACTCCTTGTGGTTCCACTGGTTGACGTAGAGCGTCTTGGAGGCGGCCTGGCCCTGTGGGCTCATCCGGGCGCCGTGCTGGTCGACCGCGCCGGGCAGCTCGCTGAGGTAGCTGCCGTCGGTGAAGGCGAGGTCGACGGAGACATGGGTGGCGGGGTAGTCGAGGTCCGTCTCGGTCATCGACGGGAAGATCCGGTAGGACAGCTGGGTGTCCCGGGTGACGGCCGTGTCGACGTCGAAGACCTTGTTGTACGAGTACGCCCGGCCGTCCGGCTTGTGGGTGCCCGCGTAGCGCAGGGCACGGGTGCCGGTGAAGCCCGCGTTGGCCTTGGCGGTGGGGGAGCCGGTCGGGCCGCGGTCGATCTGGGTCTGCATGTCGGAGGCCGCGGGCGGGGTGGTGTCACCGTTCGCGAACTGCACCTCCGCGAGCTGGACGATGTCGTCCCCGGCGTTGCGGGTGATCTCCAGCCGGAAGTGCTTGTAGGCCGTGGAACTGTCGAAGGAGAACTCCCGCGTCTGCTGGCGCGAAGAGAACGCCTCGTCCTTACGGGTGTCCAGCGTCGTCCAGTCGGAGCCGTTGGCCGAGCCCTTGAGGGTCCAGTTTTTCGGGTCCCGGCCGGGGGCGTCGTTGGCGGAGGTGAGGGCGTAGCGGACGGCCTCCACCGGCTCGCTCAGGTCGAACTCGAGCCAGGCGGTGGTGTCGAAGGCCAGCCACTTGCTGGTGACCTCGCCGTCGACGAGGTTCTCCTTGATCTCCCCGCCGTCGGTGTTCTCCCCGCTCGCGCGGACCTCGGTGACCTTGTCGGTGACATTGCCGGGGATCCCGGAGGAGTAGCCTCCGTCGACTCCCGACGCCTTCTTCTTGCCGTCGGGGCCGGTCTCGACCGTGTTCCGCCAGTCGGGCTGGGGATCGCCCGATTCGAAGGACGAGGCGAAGGCGCGGTCGGCGTGGTGCGTGGAGTCCGGGCCGGCGGGGGCGGCGACCGCACCGCCCTGGGCCGTCACCGCCAGCAGGACGGCCGCCACCAGGGCGGCCGACCGTCCGATCCCACGCCATCGTCTCTGGGGTCGTCTCTGTCGCATACTCAGCCTCTCAACGAGTCTGACAACGTTGTCCACTGGGTCGGGCAGAGATAAGTAGGGAGGCAGGGGGAGGGTGGTGTCAAGGATGCGGACAGCGCTCAATGGGCGCCCGTGCGGCGGGTGGTACGGCGCGGGGGGGGGGGCGCGCGGGGGTGAGGCACCCCGGCAAAGGGGGGGTTAACTGGGACCCCACGGGGGGGTCGA
>NZ_JBHYVB010000073.1:9202-15555 GCF_042750115.1 Streptomyces sp. NPDC059455 | reverse complement strand
GGCCGTACCCCTGTCGGTGGTACGGCCCGCGTCCATGGGGGCGATTCCGTGCGCCCCTTGGGGTTGCTCCTGGCGTGTCGTCAGCCCGCGTTGTCGGACTTGGTGGCCAGCGACAGCCGGCACTTCTTCGCGGTGTGGGAGCTGTCCGCCTTGAGCCCGGTGACCTTGATGGTCTTCTCGGAGCCGCCCGCCACGGACGCGTCGGACTCCACCCCGGTGGTCACGACCTCCTCGGAGCTGTCCACGAAGCCGACCAGCAGCGAGTAGTAGGCCGTGCTGGAGCCGGAGTTGCTGAGCTTCACATTGGCGTAGGGCTTGCCGCCCGAACCCCAGCCGCAGGTGCCCATCTTGGCGTCCGGGGTGACCAGGCCGGAGCCGCCGGTGGGGGAGTCCGACGGCTCGTCATACGGGTCGTCGGTGGGCTCCTCGGTCGGCGCCTGGGTGGGCTCCACCGGCAGTTGGGCCATGCCCTTGCCGATCGCCGCGCCGCCCTTGCCGTCCCCGGCCGACGAGCCCCCTCTGCCGGAGCCGCACCCAGCGGTGGCCGCGAGTGTCGCGGTCACGACAATGCTGGTGGCGAGGGTGAGCTGTTTCCGGGACACGGGAACCGCCTTTCGGGGAGCGCGCACGGCGGCGTGCCGCGCGGCATGTCTCCCCTTACGGTATGTCGGGCAGGTCTCAACTCGGGAAAGACTGGTACCCGATGACCTCTCGATCTTGCCCATATGAGGCCCAGTGGACTATACCTGTCGCCCCAGGGGGAAGGCCGCACCGCGGCCCATATCGGAGGGCCTCGGCGGGTCATCCGCTCTCCCCGGCGTACACCCAGCAATACTCCGCTTGACGCTTCAACTGACCCGCGGTGTCGGGCCCCTCGCCGGAGGCGAGTATGTACGGGAGACCGTTACACCGCCTGAGTCCTGACGAAGGCGAGGACTTGAGCATGGGATCCACCTCAGATGTCGGCCGTCGCGATCTGATCAAGCGCTCGGCGGCGCTCGGATTGATCACCGTGCCCGCGATGAGCGCGCTGTCCGCCTGTGCCAGTGGCGGTGACGACGACTCCAAGAAGGTCGACAAGGGCAAGAAGAGCGCCAAGAACCCGCTCGCGGTCAATGAGAGCGCCGCGCTCGACGTCGTCATCTTCGACGGCGGCTTCGGCCAGCAGTACGCCAAGGACGCCGAGGCGGAGTACGCCGCGGCCTTCCCGAAGACCAAGGGCAAGGTCAAGCACGCCGCCACCCAGAAGATCCAGACCGTCCTCCAGCCGCGCTTCAACGGCGGCACCCCGCCGGACCTCGTCGACAACTCCGGCGCCGAGCAGATGGACATGGGCACCCTGGTCGCCAAGAACCAGCTGACCGACCTCACCCCGCTGCTGGACGCGCCCTCCCTCGACGACCCGAACAAGACGGTGCGTGAGACGCTGCGCCCCGGTGTCGTGGAGATGGGCCAGTTCGACGGCAAGCCGGTGTGGATCCTCTACTACGCCTACACGGTCTACGGCGTCTGGTACTCCAAGAGCAATCTCGCCAAGCTCGACGTGGAGTACCCCGAGACCTGGGACGACATGCTCAAGGTCTGCGAGAAGGCCAAGAAGAAGGGCATCGCGGGCTGGACCTACCCCGGCAAGTTCCCCTACTACCTGCCGTTCAGCCTCTACCCCTTCATCGCCAAGATCGGCGGCCGGGAGGTCCTGGACGCGATCGACAACCTGGAGGCGAACGCCTGGAAGCACCCGGCCGTCAAGGCCGCCTTCGAGGCGTACTACGAGCTCTACAGGAAGGGCTACATCCTCAAGGGCACCCCGGGCCTGACCCACATCGAGTCCCAGACCGCGTGGAACCAGGGCAAGGCGCTGTTCATCCCGAACGGCTCCTGGGTGGAGAACGAGGCGAAGAAGACCACCCCGAAGGACTTCCAGATGGCGGTGGCCGCGCCCTCCAGCCTGGACAAGAGCGACAAGCTGCCGTTCGGCACCCTGTGGGCCTCCGGCGGTGAGCCCTTCATCGTCCCGAAGTCGGCGAAGAACCCCCAGGGCGGCATGGAGCTGCTGCGGATCATGCTCGGTGAGAAGTCCACCAAGAACTTCATCAAGCAGGTCTCCTCGCTCTCCTCCCTCAACGGCGGCACCGAAGGGCTCAGCCTGCCGCCGGGTCTGGCGTCGGCGCAGGAGGCGCTGACCAAGGCGGGCAAGAACGTGGTCAACCCGCGGCTCCAGGACTGGTACGTGACGCTGCAGAAGCAGCAGATCGGCGTCGGCGCGCTCGGCGAGATGATGGCCGGCCGGATGACCCCCGCCGAGACGATCAAGAAGTGCCAGAAGTTCGCCGATGACACGGCGAAGGACGACGCCGTCAAGAAGTACAAGCACGTCTGATGAGGCTCCACGCGTCGCCGGCGGCATTATCCGTAGGGGAAGACCGAGGTCGGTAGAAATGCAGCATGGGAAGTACCGGTTCATCGCGGGGTTCCTGGCCCTGCCGGTGATCCTTTACGCGGTCTTCGTGATCTCGCCGTTTGTCCAGGCCATCTACTACTCCTTCACGGACTGGACGGGTCTGAGCTCCGACTTCAAGATGGTCGGGTTCAAGAACTACGACTGGCTGCTGCACGACGACCTCTTCTGGAAAGCGGTCGGGCACAATGTCGTGCTGCTGCTGGTGGTGCCGCTGGTGACGCTCGGCCTCGGGCTCTTCTTCGCCTTCATGCTCAATGTGGGCGGCCGGGGCCGTAAGAACGCGGCGGTCTCCGGGGTGCGCGGGTCGGGCCTGTACAAGGTGATCTACTTCTTCCCGCAGGTGCTGTCGATCGCGATCGTCGCCCTGCTGTTCCAGTTCACCTACAACCCGCGCAACGGCGCGATCAACTCCTTCCTCGACGGAGTCGGCCTGGACTCGCTCGAGCAGCAGTGGCTGGCCGATCCGAAGCTGGCGCTGTGGTGCCTGATGGCGGTGATGGTCTGGAGCAACGTCGGCTTCTACGTCGTCCTCTTCTCCGCCGGGATGAGCTCCATCCCGAGGGACTTCTACGAGGCGGCGCTGCTCGACGGGGCCAACCGGGTCAAGACCTTCTTCAGGATCACCCTGCCGCTGCTGTGGGACACGGTCCAGACCGGCTGGATCTATATGGGCATCATCGCGCTCGACGCGTTCGCCGTGGTGCAGATCATGACCGTGGGGCCGGGCGGCCCCGCCGACTCCACCCAGGTCATGGGCTACTACGTCTACACCAAGACCTTCCACGACGGGCAGGCCGGACGGGCCACCACGATCGGCGTCGCGATGCTCATCGTCACCTTGATCTTCGCGGTCATCGTGACCAGGCTCGGCCGGCGCGAACGCCTGGAGTACTGATGCCGATCACACCGACCGCACCCGGCCACCGCCCGCGATCTGGGGGTACCACATTGAACCCTCCCCCAGCGGAAGCAGGGGGATTCCTGGCTCAGGAAGCCCAGCAGGTCAGCGACCGACAAGGTCTTACTCCCTCAACACCAGCCGGGACGGAACCTGCCCGGTCGCCCGAAAGCATTGAGTTGCGCCGACTTGGTTCTCGCTCGGCACGTTGTGCGAGCTTGGTTCTCGCAACGCACGACACGCACCTTATCCGATCGTATGGGGGGTATTTCGCCCCGGAGGTGAAATACCATTCTTTGCCCTGCTCTGCAGGGGTTCGATTCCTCCCCCGCCTGAAGGCGGGGGCATCTTCGAAGGAGATCAGGTGACCTCGCACGCAGAGCCCTCGGAGCTCCCGGGCGTCACCAAGGAGGACGAGGCACCGGCCACCGGGCCCGTCCGCAAGCAGCCGCCGGGCTTCACCCCCGAGGGCCGGATCGGCAACGAGGGCAAGGTCCTCAACGTCTTCTCGCACGGCATCCTGGTGGTCTGGGGACTCCTGGTCACGCTGCCGCTGCTGTGGGCGGTGATGAGCTCCCTCAAGACCGACAAGCAGATCTTCACCTCGCCCTGGGGACTGCCGTCGGCCCTGCACTTCGACAACTGGACCAGGGCCTGGAGCAAGTCGAACATCGGCGACTTCTTCCTCAATACGATCCTGGTGGTGGGCTGCTCCCTGATCGGGACGATGCTGCTGGGCTCGATGGCGGCGTACATCCTGGCCCGCTTCGAATTCCCGGGAAAGCGGTTCATCTATTTTATGTTCGTCGGCGGGATGAGTTTTCCGATCATCCTGGCGCTGGTGCCGCTGTTCTTCGTGATGAAGAACATGAGCCTGCTCAACACCTTTCATGGGCTCATTCTGGTCTATATCGCCTATTCGCTGCCGTTCACGGTCTTCTTCCTCACCTCGTTCTTCAAGACGCTGCCGTCCTCGGTCGCGGAGGCGGCCCTGATCGACGGGGCGTCCCATACCCGGACGTTCTTCCAGGTCATGCTGCCGATGGCGAAGCCCGGGCTGATCAGTGTGGGGATCTTCAACTTCCTCGGGCAGTGGAATCAGTACATGCTGCCGACGGTGCTCAACACCGATGAGGACAAGCGGGTGCTCACCCAGGGTCTGGTGCAGCTCGCGGCCAGCCAGCAGTACAAGGGCGACTGGTCAGCGCTTTTCGCCGGTCTGGTGCTGGCGATGCTTCCCGTACTCGCCGTCTATATCCTCTTCCAGCGGCAGGTCCAGGCGGGTCTGACCGCGGGCGCGCTCAAATAGGAGTCAGCCGTTCACCTGCGGATGACGCCTCGCGGGCGTGAAAATCGGGTGTGGGGCTGTCCGCCGACGCCGATTGATGTTTGGGCCGTGAGCCCGCATAGGAGTCTGGTGAGGGAGCCGTCCGAGGGGCCGCACACTGTCGCCTTGAGCACGCCGATCAGCTTCTCCGCCACCCCTCAAGGCTCCCCGGGCAGCCCCGCTCGCACCACTTCGACAGGGGGGCATCATGGAGGAGTCGGGAGAAGACCACGACGACGGAACGGTCGCGCGGGTCGCGGCGATCGACATCGCGAAGGCGTCCGGCATGGTCTGCCTGCGCGTTCCGCACGACACCATCGAGGGCCGCCGTGTCCAGAAGGTCTGGACGGTCGCCTCGACCACGAACGCGATCCTCGAACTCGGCGACACGCTCATCTGCCAAGGTGTCGAGCGGGTGGTGATGGAGGCGACAGGCTCGTACTGGCGTCCGTTCTTCTACCTGCTGGAAGGCCGGGGACTGGACTGCTGGCTGGTCAATGCGCGGGATGTGAAGAACGTCCCCGGCAGGCCCAAGACCGACAAGCTGGACGCGGTCTGGCTGGCCAAGCTCGCCGAACGCGGCATGGTCCGCGCTTCGTTCGTACCGCCCAAGCCGGTCCGGCATCTGCGGGACTTCACGCGGACCCGCACGGTGTTCGTCCAGGAACGCACCCGGCACAAGCACCGGGTGGACAAGGCCCTGCAGGACGCGCAGATCAAGCTGTCCGATGTCGTCTCGGACCTGTTCGGCGTGTCGGGACGGGCCATGCTCGACGCCCTGGTCGCCGGCGAACGCAATCCCCGCGCTCTCGCGGATCTCGCCCAGGGCAGCCTCGTCAAGAAAAAGGCGGCCCTGACTGAAGCCCTGACCGGACAGTTCGAGGACCACCACGCACGACTGCTGGGCGTACTGCTGAGCACCGTTGACCATCTCGCCGCCCAGATCGACAAACTCGACCGGCTCATCGCCCAGACCCTGGAAGAGGTCACCACCTCACACGACGCCCCGGCCGGCACCAGCACCGAACCGGCCGCTGACGGGGTGACCGCCCGGGTCCTGGCCGAGCGACTGGACGTCGTCCCCGGCATCGGACCGGCCACCGCGCAGATCATCCTCGCCGAGATCGGCACGGACATGAGCCGTTTCCCCACCCCCGAACACCTTGTCTCATGGGCGAAGCTGTGTCCCAGGACCATCCAGTCCGGAGCAAAGAACAGCGCGGGCCCGGCCGGGCAGGGAAACCCCTGGCTCAAAGGGGCGCTCGGGGAGGCTGCCAACGCCGCCGCCCGCACCGACACCTTCCTCGGCGCCCGCTACCGGCGCATCGTCAAACGCCGCGGACACGCCAAAGCGCTGGTCGCCGTCGCCCGCTCGATACTCGTCATCGCCTGGCACTTGATCAACGACCCCGGTGCCTCCTACCAGGAACTCGGCGCCGACTGGCATCAGCGTCACCTCAACCCCGCCCGCAGAACCCGCGACCTCGTCCGTCAGCTCCAGGCCCTCGGCCACCAGGTCACCCTCGAAACCACGACCGTCTGACCGACCCCACCCCGACATCCGGTCCGCAAGCGGCCCGGATGCTGCCGCCTGCCCTCCCGGAGATCGATTTTCCGTTCAGCACCTCGCAGAGGTACCTCACCGAGGGCTTTTCACGGCCCCGTCC
>NZ_JBHYVB010000073.1:4020-9192 GCF_042750115.1 Streptomyces sp. NPDC059455 | reverse complement strand
TCTCCCCCCCCCCCCCCCCTATCTCTCTTGTGCTGACCCCCACTCCTCTGCCTACCCCCCCGGTGTTATTAACCCCCCCCCTTCATCCCCCCCCCGAGTAAGGCCGGGGGCCGTGTCGTTGTGGGCGGCGCAGGGTACCGCGAGCGGTTCCACGGCGGTCGGGGACTTGACGTGGGACAACCGTGGCGGCTCAGCTTAGAGTTCACATGTTGGAGACACAGCCGGGCCTCACTGCTGCGGTCCGGTCGGCGGAGCGGCCGTCGTGCCGCCCGCGAAGGCGGGAGTGGATGGGCGTGGAGACTCCGGGATCGCAGTCGTCGCTGCACCGGGCCAACCTCGAGCGGGTGGTCCGTGCGGTGCGGATGGCGGGCTCGCTGACCCAGGCGGAGATCGCCCGGTCCACCGGGCTGTCCGCCGCCACCGTCTCCAACATCGTGCGCGAGCTCAAGGACGGCGGAACGGTCGAGGTCACGCCCACCTCGGCGGGCGGCCGCCGGGCGCGCAGCGTCTCGCTCAGCGGTGACGCGGGCATTGTCGTAGGGGTGGATTTCGGCCATACGCATCTGCGCGTCGCCATCGGCAACCTCGCCCATCAGGTGCTGGCCGAGGAGGCCGAGCCGCTGGATGTGGACGCCTCCTCCTCCCAGGGCCTGGACCGGGCCGAGCAGCTGGTCAGCAGGCTGATCACGGCCAGCGGGCTGAGCCAGGACAAGGTGGTCGGCGTAGGCCTCGGCGTGCCCGCGCCGATCGACGTGGAGACCGGCACGCTGGGCTCGACCGCGATCCTGCCGGGCTGGGCGGGCACCAATCCGCGCGACGACCTGGCCCAGCGGCTCGGGGTGCCGGTGCACGTGGACAACGACGCCAACCTCGGCGCGCTCGGCGAGCTGGTCTGGGGCTCCGGCCGCGGGGTCGCCGACCTCGCGTACATCAAGGTCGCCGACGGTGTCGGCGCGGGGCTGGTGATCAGCGGGAAGATCTACCGCGGCCCCGGCGGTACGGCGGGCGAGATCGGCCACATCACCCTGGACGAGTCCGGCCCGGTGTGCCGCTGCGGCAATCGCGGCTGTCTGGAGACCTTCACCGCGGCCCGCTATGTGCTGCCGCTGCTGCGTTCCAGCCATGGGGCGGACCTCACCGTGGAACGCATGGTGCAGCTCGCCCGCGAGGGCGATCCGGGCTGCCGGCGGGTGATCGGGGACGTCGGCCGGCACATCGGCAGCGGGGTGGCCAACCTCTGCAATCTGATCAACCCGAGCCGGATGGTGCTGGGCGGCCAGCTCGCCGAGGCGGGGGAGCTGGTGCTGGGCCCGATCCGGGAGTCGGTCGCGCGGTACGCGATCCCGAGCGCGGCCCATCAGCTGTCGGTGATGCCGGGGGCGCTCGGCGGCCGGGCCGAGGTGCTGGGCGCGCTCGCGCTGGTGCTCAGCGAGATGGGCGATTCGACGCTGCTGGACGGCGCGCTCTCGGCGGGGGCTCCGGCCCTTACCTGACCGCCGGGCGGGGGCTGTTGGACCGTGGGCTTGCCTGAGAGGCTTTGTCCGGTCACGCTCCGTCTATCCGACCTGTCCGACTGCGTTCACTCAGATAACGAATGGCACCGTTGCCATCTCGTTAAGGATTTACTTCTTGACGCCATGCGGGCGGCCGAGTTGACTTCCAGCCACCTCGGCCGCAATGACGCGGCCTCGTCAGGGAGGTCACCCCTAAATGAACGCAACGATGCGTCGCGTCGCTCTCGCCGCTTCTGTCATGTCGATGACGGTAGCCCTCGCCGCCTGTGGCTCGGCGAAGGAAGCCGACAACGACAGCAAGGGCGACAAGAAGAAGACCGGTCCGCTCACGATCGGGCTACTGCTGCCTGAGGATCAGACGGCCAGATACGAGAACTTCGACCGGCCCTTCGTCACGAAGAAGATCAAGGCACTCTGCGCCGACTGCAAGATCCTTTACGTCAACGCCAAGTCGGACCCCTCGGTTCAGCAGCAGCAGGTCGACTCGATGATCACCAAGAAGGTCGACGCGATCATCCTTGACTCGGTGGACTCCAAGTCCATCGCCAGCTCGGTCAAGAAGGCGGACGAGGACGGTATCCCGGTCATCGCCTACGACCGGCTCGCCGAGGGTCCGGTCTCCGCGTACACCTCCTTCGACAACGAGACGGTCGGCAAGGTCCAGGGCAAGGCCCTGCTCGAGGCGCTGGGCGACAAGGCCAAGAGCGGCAAGATCGTCATGCTCAACGGCTGGGAGGCCGACCCCAACGCCGCCATGTTCAAGAAGGGCGCGATGTCCGTCCTCAAGGGCAAGGTGAACGTCGGCAAGTCCTACGACATCGACCGCTGGCTGGCGGACAAGGCCAACGAGGCCATGACGGGCGCCATCTCCTCGCTCGGCAAGGACAACATCGTCGGCGTCTACTCGGCCAACGACAGCATGGCCGGCGGCGCGATCACCGCGCTCAAGAGCGGCGGCCTCAACCCGCTGCCCCCGGTCACCGGACAGGACGCCGAGATCGAGGGTGTGCGCCGGGTCATCACCGGTGAGCAGTACATGAGCGTCTACAAGTCCTACCTGGACGAGGCCACCGCCGCCGCGGAGATGGCCATCTCGCTCGGCCGCGGTGAGAAGGTCAACGAGTCCAACACGGTCGACAGCCCGACCACCAAGGACATCCCGGCGACGCTGATCACGCCGGTCTCGCTGACCAAGAAGAACATCAAGGAAACCGTCATCAAGGACGGGATCTACAAGATCGACCAGATCTGCACCGCCAAGATCAAGTCGGCGTGCGCAGCGGCCGGTCTGAAGTAACGGCCGGTCTCCGGCATATCGGAGCAGGGCCGTCCGTACCCACGGACGGCCCGCCTCCCTGACTCACCCCCCAATCGAGGGGAGAGTGCGCTCTCCCCTCCGTCACACAGCAGGGACCACCCTGCCCGGAACGGAGATGGCCATCGTGCCGAACGGACCCGTGTTGGCGTTGCGCGGGATCTCCAAGCGGTTCGGCGCCGTCCAGGCGCTCACCGACATCCATCTGGAGGTCCACGCCGGTGAAGTCGTCGCCCTGGTGGGCGACAACGGCGCCGGCAAGTCGACCCTTGTCAAGAGCATTGCCGGAGTCGGCCCCGCCGACGAAGGCGTTATCGAGTGGCAGGGCAAGCCCGTCCAGGTCACCCGGCCGCACGACGCCCAGGAGCTGGGCATCGCGACCGTCTACCAGGACCTCGCCCTCTGCGACAACATCGATGTCGTCGGCAACCTCTTCCTCGGCCGCGAGATCCTGCGCGTCGGGGTGCTCGACGAGGTCGAAATGGAGCGGCGCGCCCGTGAGTTGCTCCAGACCCTGTCGATCCGCATCCCCAGTGTGCGGATCCCGATCGCCTCGCTCTCGGGTGGCCAGCGGCAGACCGTCGCCATCGCCCGTTCGATGCTCGGCGAGCCCAAGCTGGTGATCCTGGACGAGCCGACCGCCGCCCTCGGCGTCGAGCAGACCGCGCAGGTCCTGGACCTGGTCGAGCGGCTGCGCGACCGCGGCCTCGCCGTCATCCTCATCAGCCACAACATGGCCGACGTGAAGGCCGTCGCGGACCGGGTCGCGGTGCTGCGGCTGGGCCGCAACAACGGCATCTTCGATGTGAAGACCACCTCTCAGGAAGAGATCATTTCCGCCATCACCGGCGCCACGGACAACGCCGTGACCCGCCGCAAGGCGCGTAGCGGGGAGGTCGCGAAGTGACCACGAACGTCGACAAGACCAACGGCGGCCCGTCGAACGGCGCCAACAAGGCGAGCGGCCCGGCCGACGCCAACCCCGTCGCCAAGGACGCGGTCACCGTCGTCGACCCCCGGCTGCTGGTCCGTCAGGAGGGCTTCAAGGGCTATCTGACGGAGTTCGGCCGCAAGATGCGCAGCGGTGATCTGGGCGCGGTCCCGGTCATCGTCGGCATCGTCATCATCTGGGCGGTCTTCCAGGCGAAGGACAGTGCCTTCCTCTCGCCCAAGAACCTCTCCGACCTCTCCATCCTGCTCGGCGGCACCGGCATGATCTCGGTCGGGATCGTCTTCGTGCTGCTGCTCGGGGAGATCGACCTGTCCGTCGGCTCGGTCAGCGGTCTGGCCGCGGCGACCCTGGCGGTGCTCAACGTCAACCACGGGGTGCCCGAGGGGATCGCGGTGCTCGCGGCGCTCGCCAGTGGCGCGGCCCTCGGCGCGTTGCACGGCTTCTTCTTCGCCAAGATCGGCGTACCGGCCTTCGTGGTGACCCTGGCCGGTCTGCTGGCCTGGAACGGTCTGATGCTCCAGGTGCTCGGCACCACCGGCACCATCAGCATCGCGGACGACAGCTTCGTGCGCGATCTCACCGCGCACTATTTCAGCCAGCTCATCGCCGCGTACGGGGCGGCCACGGTGGCGACGGCTGGCTTCTTCCTCGCCCAGTTCATGGACAGCAGGCGCCGTAAGGCGGTCGGCATACCCTCGCGGCCGCTGAGCGAGATCCTGGTCCGTACGGGCGTGCTCGCGGTGATCGTCTACGCCGCGGCCTGGCGGCTCAACGAGTACAAGGGTCTGCCCCTCGCCCTGGTGATCTTCGTGGGGG
Source organism: Streptomyces sp. NPDC059455 (assembly GCF_042750115.1). Classification (NCBI taxonomy): domain Bacteria; kingdom Bacillati; phylum Actinomycetota; class Actinomycetes; order Kitasatosporales; family Streptomycetaceae; genus Streptomyces; species Streptomyces sp. NPDC059455. Next base: position 4,595 of record NZ_JBHYVB010000073.1, on the reverse strand, counting down.
TCCTGGTGATCCTGGACTTCGTGGTCCGCCGCACCTCCTACGGGCGCAAGGTGATCGCCCTGGGCGGCAGCGTCGAGGCCGCCCGCCGCGCGGGCATCAACGTCGTCGCCATCCGGATCTCGGTCTACTCGCTGGCCGGGCTGATGGCCGCGTGCGGTGGCATCATGATCGCCTCCCGGATCGGCTCCGCCAGCCAGCAGGCCGGTACCGGCAACCTGCTGATGGAGGCCATCGCGGCCGCCGTCATCGGTGGCACCAGCCTCTTCGGCGGCCGGGGCTCGGTCTGGTCGGCGCTGCTCGGCATGCTGGTCATCGGCTCGATCTCGTCCGGGATGAACCTGCTGGGCGTCGCGAACTCCGTCCAGTACATGATCACCGGTGGGGTGCTGCTGGCCGCCGTCGTCATCGACTCGGTGTCGCGCAGGACACAGCGGTCCGCGGGTCGCGGCTGACCCCGGACGCCTCATCCGCTCACCCGGCCGCCGGGGGGGGGGACCGCCCCCCGCCACCCCCCGGGCGCCGGGTACACCCCCAACGCGGCGTGCGTGGTCGGGTGGTGGGGTGGCTGGCGCGGC
>NZ_JBHYVB010000073.1:0-4010 GCF_042750115.1 Streptomyces sp. NPDC059455 | reverse complement strand
GTGCGCCGCTGCGGGGGGGCGCGGGCTCCACCTGGGTGGGGGGGGGGGGGGTGCCCGCGGGACTACACAGCGGTCCCCGGGGCGCCGGGGGCAATCCCGTTTTGCCCCGGGGGGGCTGTCCGAAAAGAACACGCGTGACGGGGATCGCATGGGGGGAGGTCTGCGCCGGAGCGCGGAACATTAGACTCGGGCGGACGGCAAGCTCCATGGAGACGCTCGAAGCAAGGAGGCACGGGTGCTGCTGACCCGCATCACGGGACCGCGCGATCTGGACCGGCTCACTCCGGAGGAGCTGGACCAGCTGGCCGCGGAGATCCGCTCCTTCCTCGTCGACGCCGTCTCCAAGACCGGTGGCCATCTCGGCCCCAATCTCGGCGTGGTGGAGCTGACCATCGCCCTGCACCGGGTCTTCGAATCGCCTCGGGACAAGGTGCTGCTGGACACCGGCCACCAGTCCTATGTGCACAAGCTGCTCACCGGCCGCCAGGACTTCTCCAAGCTCAAGAGCAAGGGCGGTTTGTCCGGTTATCCCTCGCGCGCCGAGTCCGAGCACGACGTCATCGAGAACAGCCACGCCTCGACCGTCCTCGGCTGGGCAGAGGGCCTCGCCAAGGCCAATGAGCTGCTCGGCAAGCAGGACCATGTGGTCGCCGTGATCGGCGACGGGGCGCTCACCGGCGGTATGGCCTGGGAGGCGCTCAACAACATCGCCGCCGCCAAGAACCGCCCGCTGGTCATCGTCGTCAACGACAACGAGCGCTCCTACGGCCCGACCATCGGCGGCCTGGCCAACCACCTCGCCACCCTGCGCACCACCGACGGCTACGAGCGCTTCCTGGCCCGCGGCAAGGACCTGCTGGAGCGCACCCCGGTCGTCGGCAGGCCGCTGTACGAGACGCTGCACGGAGCCAAGAAGGGGTTGAAGGACTTCATCACCCCGCAGGGCATGTTCGAGGACCTGGGGCTGAAGTACGTCGGCCCGATCGACGGCCATGACATCGAGGCGCTGGAGTCGGCGCTGCAGCGGGCGAAGCGTTTCGGCGGCCCGGTCATCGTGCACTGCCTCACCGAGAAGGGCCGCGGCTACCAGCCCGCCCTCCAGGACGAGGCGGACCGCTTCCACGCCGTCGGCAAGATCCACCCGGACACCGGGCTGCCGATCTCGGCCTCCGGTGCCGACTGGACCTCGGTCTTCGGCGAGGAGATGGTCAAGCTCGGCGAGGAGCGCGAGGACATCGTCGCGATCACCGCCGCCATGCTGCACCCGGTGGGGCTCACCGAGTTCGCCAAGCGCTTCCCGGACCGGGTCTACGACGTGGGCATCGCCGAGCAGCACGCGGCCGTCTCGGCGGCGGGCCTGGCCACCGGCGGCGTCCACCCGGTCTTCGCGGTCTACGCCACCTTCCTCAACCGCGCCTTCGACCAGGTCCTGATGGATGTGGCGCTGCACAAGTGCGGCGTCACCTTCGTCCTGGACCGCGCCGGTATCACCGGCACCGACGGGGCCTCGCACAACGGCATGTGGGACATGTCGCTTCTGCAGGTCGTCCCCGGCCTGCGGATCGCCGCCCCGCGCGACGCCGACCAGGTCCGCGCCCAGCTGCGCGAGGCCGTGCGGGTGGAGGACGCGCCGACCGTGGTGCGCTACTCCAAGGGCGCGGTGGGCCCGGCGGTCGCGGCCGTCGGCAGGATCGGCGGCATGGACGTGCTGCGGGAGCCCGCGGCGGCCGACCGCGAGCGGCCCGATGTGCTGCTGGTCTCGGTGGGCGCGCTGGCCCCGATGTGCCTGGACGTCGCCGACCTGCTCGACAAACAGGGCATTTCCACAACGGTCGTGGACCCCCGCTGGGTCAAGCCGGTCGACGAGGAACTGCCCGCCCTCGCCGAGCGCCACCGCGTCGTCGTCACCGTCGAGGACAACAGCCGGGTCGGCGGTGTGGGCTCCGCCGTCGCCCAGGCGCTGCGCGACTCGGGCGTCGACATGCCGGTGCGCGACTTCGGCATCCCGCCCCGCTTCCTCGACCATGCCTCCCGTAAGGAGGTCATGGCCGAGATCGGGCTGACCGCACCGGACATCGCCCGGCAGGTCACCGGGCTGGTCTCCAGGATCGGCGGCCGGTACGAGGACGAGTCCGCGGACGCGGGCTCCCACGGCGCCGATGTGACCCGGCCGACGACGGCCGAACCGGTGCGCGACTGAGCCACCGCCCCTTTCCGCCTGGGCCGGCCGGAGCGCTTCCTGCTCCGACCGGCCCAGCGTGCGTCGCACCACCCGCCCCCATCGGGTGAATCGGGGACGGCCCTGAGCGTGCATGCCTCGCCGCCGATCGGTAACCAGAAGCATGAGCCGCACGGCAGGCGTGGAGGTGGCACCGGTGAGTGTTCAGGAACCAGGCGGAGGCACCGGAGGCCGGGTCCGGCCGCGCTACCTGCGGACCAAGAGCATCGAACAGTCCATCCGGGACACCGAGGAGCCCGACCACGCCCTCACCCGATCCCTGTCCGTCCTGGACCTCACGGTCTTCGGCGTCGGCGTCATCATCGGCACCGGCATCTTCGTGCTCACCGGCTCGGTCGCCAAGGAGCAGGCGGGGCCCGCCACCGCGCTGTCCTTCGTGGCCGCCGGTATCGCCTGCGCCCTGGCCGCGCTGTGCTACGCCGAGTTCGCCTCGACGGTTCCGGTCGCCGGATCCGCGTACACCTTCTCGTACGCCTCGCTCGGCGAACTGCCCGCCTGGATCATCGGCTGGGACCTGGTGCTGGAGTTCGCCCTGGCCTGCGCCGTGGTCTCGGTGGGCTGGTCGGGGTACATCCGCTCGCTGCTGGACAACGCCGGATGGCATCTGCCCGACGCCCTGTCCGGGCCCGAGGCCGCGCACGGCTTCTCCTTCGACCTGCTGGCCTTCCTGCTCGTCCTGGTGATCACCGCGATCCTGGTCTTCGGCATGAAGCTGTCCGCGCGGGTCACCTCCGCGGTGGTCGCGATCAAGGTGGCCGTGGTGCTGCTCGTCATCATCGCGGGCGCCTTCTTCATCCACCCGGAGAACTACCACCCCTTCATCCCCGAGGCCCAGGGCTCGGTCTCCGGCTCCGGGCTGAAGGCGCCGCTGATCCAGCTGATGTTCGGTTACGAACCGACGACCTACGGCGTCCAGGGCATCTTCACCGGCGCCGCCGTGGTCTTCTTCGCCTTCATCGGCTTCGACATCGTGGCGACCGCGGCGGAGGAGACCCGGAACCCACAGCGGGACATGCCCCGCGGCATCCTGGGCTCGCTGCTCATCTGCACGGTGCTGTACGTCGCGGTGTCCATCGTGGTCACCGGCATGCAGAAGTACACCAGGCTGTCGGTGGACGCCCCGCTCGCCGACGCCTTCAAGGCGACCGGCCATCCGTTCTACGCGGGCCTCATCAGCTTCGGGGCCGCCGTCGGGCTCACCACCGTGTCCATGATCCTGCTGCTCGGCCAGAGCCGGGTGTTCTTCGCGATGAGCCGCGACGGGCTGCTGCCCAGGGTCTTCTCCCGGGTGCATCCGCGCTTCGGCACGCCGTACCGCTCGACGATCGTGCTGGGCGTGGTCATCGCCGTGGTCGCCGGGTTCACCTCCATCTCCGAGCTGGCGGCCCTGGTGAACATCGGCACGCTCTTCGCCTTCGTCGTGGTCGCGCTGGGCGTCATCATCCTCCGCCGCACCCGCCCCGACCTGCCCCGCGCCTTCCGCACGCCCTGGGTGCCGGTGCTGCCGATCCTGTCGGTGGCCGCGTCGGTGTGGCTGATGCTCAATCTGCCCGCCGAGACCTGGTTGCGGTTCGGGGTGTGGATGGTCATCGGCCTCCTCGTCTACTTCCTCTACGGGCGCCGCCACAGCCGGGTGACGGCGGCGGGAACGCGTACGGGGTAGCGGCCCGCGGACCACGCGGCGGAGCCGCATATCGACGCTTTCCCCTCCCCGCCCCTTCCCGCTACCAGGGGCTCCGCCCCTGGACCCCCCGGGGTGGAGGGGCGGCCC
>NZ_JBHYVB010000072.1:0-49012 GCF_042750115.1 Streptomyces sp. NPDC059455 | reverse complement strand
GTGTCATATCCCCGGCCGGGCGTGCGACGCCTGGCCGGGGATATGACACAGGCTCTCACCCGACGGACACCGAGCCACGTCAGCACGCCTGCGTACACACACGTCTTCGAGCCGCGAGAGATGGAGTGACGCCATGCCGGGCGCCCTGTCACGCCGTTCCGCCCTGTCCTTCCTGGGCGGGGCGATGGCCGTCGCCGCAACCGGTGGGGCCGTCGCAACCGGTGGCGGCGGATGGCCCGCGGCCGCCGCCGCGCCCGCCTCCGGCCCCGGTCCCGCCACTGGGCACGCCCCAGGTCCCGGCTCCCGGGTGGACTCCCTCATCGGCCGGATGACGCTCGAGGAGAAGCTCGCGCTGCTGCACGGCGCGAAGGATCCCCACGGCCTCGGGCAGGCGGGGTACACCCCCGGTGTCCCCCGGCTCGGCATTCCGCCACTCCGGCTCGCGGACGGGCCCGCCGGCGTACGGGTCACCCGGCATGCCACCGCGCTGCCCGCGCCGGTGCTGCTCGCCTCCGCCTTCGATCCGGCCCTGGCGCGGGAGTACGGGCGCACCATCGGGCGCGAAGCCCGTGCGCTGGGCCAGGACGTACTGCTCTCCCCCATGGTCAACCTCATCCGCACCCCGTACGCCGGGCGCAACTTCGAGACCTTCGGCGAGGACCCGCTGCTCGCCTCCGAGCTGGTGGCCGAGGAGGTGCGCGGTATCCAGGGCGAGGGCCTGATCGCCACCGTCAAGCACTTCGCCATGAACAACCAGGAGCACGAGCGGGAGTCGATCGATGTCATCGTCGGCGAGCGGACGATGCGGGAGATGGAGCTGCCCGGCTTCGAGGCGGCCGTACGGGCGGGCGCGGGGGCGGTCATGGGCGCCTACAACAAGGTCAACGGGGCCTTCGCCTGTGAGAGCGAGCCGCTGCTGACCGGGGTGCTGCGCGAGGACTGGGGCTTCGACGGGTGGGTGATGACCGACTGGCACGCCGCCCACAGCACCGCGGCGGCCCTCGGCGCCGGGCTCGACATGGAGATGCCGGACGGAAAGTACTTCGGCGACGCCCTGCGGAAGGCGGTGGCCAACGGGACCGTACCGGAGGCCGAGGTGGACCGCGCGGTCGGCCGCGTCCTGACCGTCATGGACCGCTTCGGCCTGCTGGACGGCGGCGCCCCGCCGCGGCCCGGCCGGGACCCCGGGGCCGGGGCGCGCACCGCGCTGAAGGTCGCCACGGCGGGCGGCGTCCTGCTGCGCAACGAGCGCGGCACACTGCCGCTGACCGGGCCCGCCGCCCGGTCGATCGCCGTGGTCGGGCCCACCGGCTCCATCCCCTTCGTCAGTGGCGGCGGCAGCGCCCATGTGGTCCCCGACCACGCCGCGAGCCCGCTGGAGACGATCCGGGAGCGTGCCGGAAAGGGGGCCCGGGTGGACTACGCCCTGGGCGAGGACGTGTTCGGCAAGAAGATCCCCGGCTCCGCGCTCTCCCCGGCCACCGGGCTGGAGAAGCGGAAGGTGGCGGCGGGCAAGAGCTGGACGTACGACGGCACCCTCACCGTGGCCGAGGCCGATGAGTGGACGTTCGTCCTGCACTTCAGCGGTCCGCCCACCGGCCGCCCGAAGGTGCTGCTGGACGGCGAGGAGCTGTTCCCGTTCCGGCCCGGCTTGGCCGAGTACTTCACCGGTGGCCTCGTCAGCGCCGCCCCGGACGGCCTCGCCGTGCGCCGGGCGGCCGTCAGGCTGACGGCGGGAAAACACCGGCTGAAGGTCACCGCCAAGAGCGGCGGGAAGGGACTGACCTTCCGGCTGCGCCGCACCACCTCCGCCACGCGCGCGGCCGACGTGGCCGAGGCGGTGCGCGCCGCCGGTGCCGCGCACAGCGTGGTGCTCTTCGGCTACGAGGACGCCACCGAGGGCAGGGACCGCACCACCATCGCCCTCCCCGGCCACCAGAACGCGCTGATCGACGCCGTCGCCAGGGCCAATCCGCGCACGACCGTCGTCCTCAACACCTCGTCGTGCACCTCGATGCCCTGGCTGAAGCACACCGGCGCCGTACTCCAGATGTACTACCCGGGCCAGGAGGGCGCCGCCGCCACCACCGCCCTGCTCTTCGGCGACGCCAACCCCGGCGGCAGGCTCACCCAGTCCTTCCCCGTGTCCGACGACCGCCATCCGATGGCCGGAGACTCCCGGCGCTACCCCGGGGTGAACGGCCGCGAGGAGTACTCCGAAGGTGTTCATGTCGGCTATCGCTGGTACGACGCCGAGGGGGTGCGGCCCCTTTTCCCCTTCGGCCACGGCCTGTCGTACACCACCTTCGCCTATGCGGGGCTGCGGCTGCGGCGGCGCGGAAGCGGTCTGGAGGCGGTCTTCACCGTGCGCAACACCGGGCGGCGGGCCGGGGCGGAGGTGGCCCAGGTGTATGTGGGGCCCTCGCCCGATCTGCCGCTGGACCAGGCCGAGCGGTCCCTGGCGGGATTCCGGCGCGTCCATCTGCGGCCCGGCCAGGCGCGGAAGGTGACGGTGCGGATGGCCGCCCGGGCGCTGTCCTCCTGGGACTCCGAACGCCATGGATGGGTGCTGGGCACCGGGCGCCGGACCGTGGAAGTGGGCTCCTCCTCGCGCGATCCGAGGCTGCGGGGGCATATCGAGGTCCGCCATGGGTCCTGAGCGGCCACGGCCGTCGTCGCCTCGGGCTACGCTAGTATGGCGCGTGTGCAACTAAAGGCGCACGCAAGCAATAAGGCATCGACGAAGGAGCGCCGTGCAGATCGACCTTTCCGGTAGGACCGCCCTGGTCACCGGCTCCACGCAGGGCATCGGATTCGCCATCGCCGCCGGGCTGGCGCGGGCGGGTGCCCGTGTCGCCGTCAACGGGCGCCGACAGGAGTCCGTCGAGGCCGCCATCCAGAAGCTGGAAGAGGACACCGAGGGCGGCTCGTTCATCTCCGCCCCCGGCGACATCACCACCGATGACGGCGCCCGCCAGGTGATCGATGCGGTGCCGGACACCGATGTCCTGGTCAACAACCTCGGCATCTTCGGGGCCACTCCGGCGCTGGAGATCAGCGACGATGAGTGGCGGCGCTATTTCGAGGTGAACGTCCTGGCCTCCGTCCGGATGATCCGGAGCTTCCTGCCCGGGATGAAGGACCGCTCCTGGGGCCGGATCATGAACGTGGCCAGTGACTCCGCCGTCGTCATCCCCGCCGAGATGATCCACTACGGGATGTCGAAGACCGCGCTGCTCGCCGTCACCCGCGGCTTCGCCAAGGACGCGGCCGGTACCGGGGTCACGGTCAACTCGCTGATCGCCGGGCCGACCCACACCGGCGGGGTCGAGGACTTCGTGTACGAGCTGGTGGACCCGGAGCTGACCTGGGACGAGGCGCAGCGGGAGTTCATGGCCAAGTACCGGCCGCAGTCGCTGATCCAGCGGCTGATCGAGCCCGAGGAGATCGCCAACATGGCGGTCTACCTGAGCTCCACATTCGCCTCGGCCACCACCGGCGGGGCCGTGCGCGTGGACGGCGGCTACGTCGACTCGATCCTCCCCTGACACTCACCGCGGCGCCTTCCTGACGTCCGCCACGGCGCCTCCCTGACACTTGCTTCGGCACCCCCTGACCCCTGCTTCCGCGCGCCCTTCCGGTGGGAACCGTTCCGCGTGGACCGGGGGTCCCTAAGGAACGAAGGAGCAGACAACCTGGGGGGTTCTGTTGAGCAATGACGCACTTGCGCATCCTGACCGCATCAGAGCGAGCCACTGGATCACCGTTCTGAGACGGCAATTCCCCGAGCTCCAGGCGGAGTTGACGCCCTCCCCGCACCGGCCCGGCCTCGGCAGGCAGCGGGGAGGCACCGACCGTCACGGGCCCTCGGAGCCGTTGCGCCTGCGGGTCTCCGACACCGTACGCGACATCACCGACGGCGTCGTGGAGCTGGAGGAGGCCGTGCACGACCGGCTCGGGCTGCCACCCGCGGGCAGGGGAACGGTTGAGGTCAGACTGGCCCGTCTCGCGGGGCTCCTGGAACGGGTCGAGGCCGACCCGGTGCTGATGCGCCATCTGCTGGACGAGGTCAGCGGGCTGGCGCGGCGCTGCTCAGGTGTGCTCGGGGACGCCGAGCCCGTGGTCCGGCTGCGCGGCCGGTGCCCGCTGTGCGCCTCGGTCTCGCTGCGGGCCTTTCCGCTGCGCCGGGCGGTGCTGTGCATCAACCCCGGCTGCCGCTGCCCGCACACCGGGTGCGGCTGCCACGCGGACCGGTCACACCGGCACTCCTGGCCGGAGGGCGAGTGGGCGGAGCTGGCGGCCGGCGGCGCGCTCGCCCTGGAGGAGATCACCGCCGCCCTGGACGGAGGTTCCACCGTCGTGGCGGTGAGCCGATGAGGACCATGCAGGCGCCCGAGTATCCCTTGCTGACCGCCGCCGTGGCCGCCGCGGAGGTGGGCGTCGCCCCGGCCACCATCCGCAAGTGGGTGCAGCTGAAGCATCTGCGGCCCGCGGGGCGTCAGGGCAAGGCGTTCCTCTATCGGCTGGAGGATGTGTTCGCGGCCGAGCGGGCCACCCGACGACGTACGTGACCTGCGGGGCTCATGGTCATCACGGCATAAGTGACGACAAGTGGTTGTCAATGGGCATCCGGTGCATCACACTTGGTGCCAGCGGCGGAGCTGTGCCCCCTGGGGGCCACGGCCCCGCCGCTTTTCGCTGTGCGCAGCCCCTGACCACAGCAAGGAGTGCGCGCATGACCGAGCCCTTGGTGATCTTTCCCGACGTCGAACGCCTCGTCGTCGAGCATCTGAAGAACCGCCCCGAACTGGCCGGGGTACTCGTGGACAACCGGACCCCGCCGGACTTCGACGGAACCCAGAAGGCCGTGCTGGTCTCCCGGGCGGGTGGCGTCTGGGTCGAGGACATCCATCTGGACCAGCCGCTGGTCGACCTCGAGGTGTACGGCCCGGACAAACCCACGGCCCACACCGTCGCCACGGCCGCCCGTACGGCGCTGTTCACGGTGCGCGGCACCACGTTCGGCACCGCCTTTGTCACCGATGTCTCCGAGGTGGACGGCCCCCGGTGGCTGCCCGACTACCTGCACGCCGCGGCCAGCCGCTATCTGTCCACGGCCCGGCTCTCCATCCGCCCGGCGTAGGCCACGTACCCGCCGACCGTTCGCCCTCATCACCACGCCACAAGGAGCAATCGCATGCCCGGAATGAACCCCAATGAGATCCGCGTCGCGGGCACCGGCCGCATCCTCACCGCCCCGCTCGGCACCACCGTCCCGGCCGATGTCTCCACCGCGTGGGCGGCGGGCTGGAAGGACCTCGGGTACACCACCACCGACGGCATCAAGTTCAACAAGAAGGACAAAATCGACCCGGTCGACACCTGGCAGTCGGTCAGCCCGGCCCGCTTCGTCTACTCCGACCGCGACCTCACCGTGAAGTTCCAGCTGCTCCAGCTCAACGAGGACACCCTGCCGTTCTTCTTCGGCGGCGCTGTGGTGGCGGAGACGGAGGCCGGTTCGAAGGTGTACCGCTACGAACTCGCCGCCGAGCCGAAGCAGGACGAGCGGATGCTGGGCGTGGAGTTCGCGGACGGCGATGTCATCAAGTACCGGTTCATCCTCCGCCGCGGCCAGGTCACCGAGACCGAGGAGCTCCAGCTCACCCGCACGGCCGCGGTCCGGCTCGGGGTCACCTTCACGGCACTGGCCGTGGACAACGACACCCCGCTGGCCACCTGGCTGATGAACGACCCGGCATTCGCCGCATCCTGACCCCCTCCCCGCCACTCCCCGCCACGTCGATCGCGAAGGAACCGCCCCCATGCCTGCGTTCAACGTCAACGCCGCCCGCGCCCAGCGCCTGGAAGCGCTGGGCCTGACCTGGGACTTCGAGGTGGACGGGGAGACGTTCTCCCTGCCCACCGAGATCCCCCGCCGCTCGGCGCACGCGCTGGCCGAGCTGAAGGACAACGACCTGGACGGGCTGCTCGCCCTCCTCATGGGCGAGGAGAGCTACCAGCGGCTGTGCGCACACGAAGTGAGCGTGCAGGACATCGCCGCGATCCTCGAGGCGTACGGCCAGGACACCGGGCTCGGCGTGGGGGAAGGCTGAGCCTCGGCGCGCTCGTGGAGGAGCACGCCGAGGCGCTGGAGGCCGATCTGCTGCGGTACTACGGCGTCGACCTGCTCGACTGGCACCGCGAGGCGCTGTCCTCACGGCGCCTGGCGGTCCTGGTCCGCCACCTTCCGCCGGACTCGGCGTTCGTACGGGCGCGGGAGGGCGAGGCCGCGGAATGGGGGCTGACGGACCATCTGCTGGCGGCGGTCGTGGACCACTTGGCGATCGCCAACTGGATGTTCGCGTCGGCCAACCGCGACGAATACGCGGACCCGCCGGAGGCACCGGCCCCGGTGCCGAGGCCGGGGGCCGCCGATACGTCCGACGGCCCGCCCGACGGCCACGCCGCCGACGGCCACGCGCCGACGGGGGCGGAGTTGGCGCGGTTCTTCGGGTGACCCCGCGCAGGAGGGTACGTGAGCGATTTCCAAGAGCGCACCGAGACGGCCATTGTCCAGCTGAAGCGCCGCATGACGGCCACCAACGCCACGCTCGCGCGAATGCAGAAGGAGCAGGACAACTTCATACAGACCTACAAGCCGAAGATCGAGCCGGGTCTCGGCAAGTCCGATCTGGCCGGCGTCCTGGGGGCCGTGGCCGCGGCGAGCATCGGGTTCTCCCTGCTGAAGGTCGATGAGACCGGGGTGTTCGTGGCCGGCCGCCAGGTCGTGACCTGGCGCCATATGCGCACACCCGATGAGCGGTTGCAGGTCGCCGAGCGGAAGCTGGAACAACGCACCGACCGTCTGCAAGGCGCCGTGAACCGCTTCCAGGAGCAGTTGGAGCGTGTCGAACAACGCCGCCGCGATCTGGAGGAGACCCGGCAGCGCCGCGCCCAGCCCGGCGGCGACAGTCGCGCGCTGTACGGCGAGCAACGCTTCCGCGAGGAGGCGCTGAGCCGGGAGTTGCGCGCGCTGGAGGGAGCCGAGCGCCGCGCCCAGCAGGCCCGGGGGAGGGTCGAAGGCAGCCGACAGCGAGTCGTGTCGGCAGCGCAGCGCATCGCTCAGGCCGAGCAGGAGGCGAGAAACACGCGCCGGGAGACCGTCAACCATATGAACGCCCTGGACCAGGGAATGCGGACGCTGGAAACGCGGGCAGCGAGCCTCCGGCGTGAGCTCGGCTCCTGACCTACATCGAGGAGGATGCTATGTCGCTCGTGGCCGCGCTGCGGTCGTCCGTCGGCGCCCTGCGGAACTTCACGACCTCGGCTCGCCAGGCCGATACCACCGTCGCCAGATTGCGCGGCTCCGTCACCGGAGCATCCGGCGCCGTGGGCCGGGTCAAGGGCGACATCGACAAGTCGGCCAACTCCATGCGCACCCTGCAGCGGGAAGCCAACGCCGCCGAGCGCAACGTGGCCAAGAGCGGGAAGTCCATGAGCACGGCCGGCCGCAGCGCGGCGACCGGGGGTGGGCTGATGGGGCGGATGAAGACGGGGCTCCAGGGGGTGACCACGGCCCAGAAGGGCCTGAACACCGCCATGAAGTCAAACGTGTTCGGGGCCATCATGGCGCTGCTGATGCCACTGATCATGAAGCTCGTCGACATGGCCATGCAGTCCAAGACGGTCCAGCGCATCGTCCAGGCCGCCTTCAAAATCATCGGCCAGGTCATCGGCACCACGATGCGCGTGGCGAAACAAGTGGTCCAGACGACCTGGAACGGCATCAAGACGGCGTTCACGGTCGTACTCAAGGTCATCTGGACCGTCGTGAAGACGTACTTCAACATCTACAAGACCATCATCACCACGGTCATCCACGCCATCATGGCCGTGGTCCGGCCCCTGCTGTCCTTCTTCTCGGAGCGGATCCCGGGCGCCTTCCGCTCCGCCCGTAACGGCATCCAGCGCGCCTTCAGCGGGCTGGCGGGCATCGTCAGGGGTGCGTTCAGCGCGGTGCTCGGGGCCGTGCGCGGGCCGCTCAACGGGGTGATCGGGCTGGTCAACCGGGCGATCGGCGCGCTGAACCGGGTCAAGGTCTCGGTGCCTTCCTGGGTGCCGGGGATCGGTGGCCAGTCGTTCGGGGTGAACATCCCCACCATCCCCACGCTCGCCCAGGGCGGCATCGTGCTGCCGCGCCCCGGTGGCACGCTCGCGCTGCTCGCCGAGGGCGGGCAGGCCGAGGCGGTGCTGCCGCTGAACCGGCTGAGCACGCTGCTCGCCCGCACCGGGCCCGCGCCCGCCCTGGCGGGATCCGGCAGGGCGGGCGGCGGATTCGTCATCGAGCACTACCACGAAGCCCCGGGCGGCAGCGCCCGGCAGACCGCCGAGGATCTGATGTTCCTGATGAAGGCGAGGGGGTGACATGGCGGACGAGACCACCGCCACCGAGCCGGGGCCGCTCATCACCACCGATGGGCAGGTGCAGTGGGCCGGGCTGCTCATGGGTCCCGGCACCGACTACTGGATCGCCGCCGAAGGGCTCACCGGCTGGGAGGAGTTGCCCGCGCTGGACACCTCCGACGCCGACCGCCCGGTGGGGCACGGCGGCTGGCCGGGGTCACAGTGGGCGCAGGCCCGTACGGTCACCGCGCAGGTGTGGTTCGCCCCCGATCCGGACGCCGGACCGGAGGCGGTGCGGGACGCTCTGCGCGCGCTGCGCGCCGCCACCGCCGTACGCGACGAGGAGGAGTGGCTGGCCGTACGTCTGCACGGCGAGACGCTGGCCGTACGGGCCCGGGTCACCCAGCGCGTGGTCCCCACCGACCGGCAGTTCGCCGCGAGCCGCCTGGCGAAGATGACGCTCCAGTGGAAGGCGAGCGATCCACGCCGTTACGAGGCGGTGGGGCGGCGGGACACCGCCGGGCTCCCCCAGCCGGAGGCGGGGCTGACCTGGCCGCTCAGCTGGCCGCTGGCCTGGGGCGCGCCCGGTTCCACCGGCGATCTCGCGGCGGAGAACGACGGCAGCGCACCCGCCCATCCGGTGATCGCCTTCACCGGGCCGTGCACCCGGCCGCGGCTGGCCAATCGGACCAGCGGCGACTGGCTGGAGTACGCGATCACCCTCGCCCCGGACGACGAACTGGTCGTCGACACCGCCGAGGGAACCGTGATGTTCAACGGCACCGCGTCACGCCGCCACACCGCCACACCGGGCAGCGCCCCGGAGGAGTCGTTCACCCTGCCGTCCGGGACCTCGCAGCTGTCCTTCCGCGCGGCGTCGGGCGGGGAGGGAGCCACCGCCACGATCACCTGGCGCCGCGCCGAGTGGTGAGGCGCCGCGCCGCCCCATCATCCGCCCCGATCCTTAACGCCCGTACGACCACAAGGAGTTCTCTGATGACCGTGGGAGCCGTCTTATGACCGTCCGTTCCGCCTGGCATCCGCCCACCGGCCAGACCCGTGAGGACACCCGGCTGGCCGTCAGCCTCGGCATGGCGTCCGCCGGTCCGCTGCTGACCCGGGCGGGATGCGTGTTCGGCGGGCTGCAGCTCACCGGCACCACCGCCACCGGTATGCAGGCCAAGCTCTCCCCGGGCCAGGTGTGGATCCCGGGAACCTCCACCGGATCGCAGGGCGGCTATCCGGTCACCGTCGACTCCGACACCCTGCTGACCGTCGCCGATGGGCACGCCAGCCTGCCCCGTGTGGACGGGCTGGCCGTACGGGTCTACGACAACGACTACGACGGCTCCGGCAAGTACGAGGCCGCTCTGGAACTCCTCCAGGGCACCCCGGCCGGCTCCCCCACCGCCCCGGCCGTGCCAAAGAACGCGGAGCTTCTCTACGAGATCGCCGTCCCCGCCGGGGCGTCCGCGGCCAAGGGCATCACCTGGGCCTCCGCCATCACCGACCGCCGCCGCTACACCGCGGCGCTCGGCGGCATCGTCCCCGCCGCGGGCGGCGCGCCGCACAACGGGGCATATGCCGGGCAGTACCGCGACGCGGGCGGCCGGCTGGAGCGCTGGGACGGCACCCAGTGGGCGAAGTACATTCCGGACACCATACTCCGGCACACCGCGGACTGGGGTGCCACCACCGCCGCCACCTATCAGGAAATGCTCACCGACACCGTCGCCACGCTCACCGCCACCTTCACCGCGCCGTACTCACGCTGGGTGTCCCTCACCTTCGGCGCCTTCACGGCCGCCGACGGGAACGCCACCGCGTACATCTCGTTCCGGCTCAGGACGCAGAGCGGCACCGAGGTACTCGCCCCGTCCGACGACCGGGCGGCGATCCTCGACGGTGCCGGGCGGGCCTCGATCTCCACCTGTTTCCCGGTGGGGAACCTCACCCCGGGCGCCGTCTACTCGGCGACCGCCGCGTACCGTTCCTCGATCGCGGGGACGCGTGTGCACTTCGACAACCGCTTCGTCCGCGTGGATCCGGTGGCGTGAGGCGCCGTGGACGCCCGCTATCGCGCCGTCTTCACCGATCTGCGCACCGACCAGGCCATCGATGTACTGCCCCTGCGGGAGGTGGAGTACGACGACTACCTCGGCAAGCCGGGATCCCTGACCGCGACCCTTCCGGTGCCCGATGCCCGGATGGCCCGGCGGGTGCGGGAGCTGGTGGAGGGGCGCACCGCCGTCTATCTGGAGCGGGGTGACGAGGTCTGCTGGGGTGGCATCGTCTGGACGCTGACCCCGGCCACGGACGACCGGGGTCTCACCACGGTCGGGCTGCAGGCGGCCACCTTCGACTCCTACGCGGGCCGTCGCTACATCCGCGCGAATCTGAGCTTCACCGCGCTCGACCATCTGGAGATCGTCCGCCGGCTGTGGGACTACATGCAGGGGTCCGAGGGCGGCCACATCGGCGTGGAGTACGAGCCGACGGCCGCCACCGCGGCCCGTACGGTGGCCTACAGCGACGGTGACGAGACCCTGGTGGAGGAGGCGATCGGTCAACTCGCGGCGATGGAGCCGGGTTTCGAGCACCGGATCGCGGTGTACCGGGATCCGGCGACCGGACGGCGGGTGAAGCTGCTCCAGCTGGGCTCTCCGACGATCCGGGTGGGCAGCCAGCCGGTGATGCTGGATTCGCCGGGCGATGTGCTGTCGTACTCCTTCCCTCGGGACGCCACGCGCGGCGGGACGACCGCGCGGGCCAGGGGCGGCACTCCGGAGGGCGGGGCGGGCGGCCCGGTGATGTCCGGGGAACAGGTGGCCGAGGATCTCCTCGCGGCCGGGTTCCCCCGCCTGGACACCTCGTCCGACCACAGCAATGTCACCGACAAGGCGACGCTCGACGCGTTCGCCCGGTCCGAACTCGCCGCTCTGCGCGGCACGGTGGTCATTCCCTCGGTACGGATCCGCCTCGGCTCGGGTACCACGCCCGCGCTGCTCGGCGCGACCGTGCGGCTGCGCATCAAGGACGTGTGGTTCTCCGAGGGGCTGGACGCCCGCTACCGCGTCGTCGGCATCAAGGTCACCGCCCCGGAGCGGGGACGTCCGGAGACCGCCGATCTGTATCTGGAGGAGGCAGACTGATGGCGAACCTGCCCGAGGACATCGTGGACCGGATCAGGGCCCTGGAACGTCAGGTGCACCGGCTCACCACCTACGTCAACAGCAAGCCCGGCGGGACGCCGACGGCCCTGGCCGCCACCGAGCCGCCACCGGCGCAGGCCCAGGAGACCTCCGGGGAGGAGCCACCGCGGCCCGGCGACACGGCTACGGGCCCCTGACGTCCGGTATCGGCGGGGTGGCTCAACGGCCGCCGGGGCCCTGACGGGGGCCGGAACGGGCGGAGGCATCACACCGGGCCACCACCCGATAGGCATTGGACATCCTGCCGAGCCCCGCCAGCGGTTTGAGCAGCAGGCGGTCGAGGGTGGTCGCGACCACGAGGGCGGGCACGCCGGCCAGGAGGATCGCGCAGCGCAGCAGCCAGCGGGCCCGGCCGGGCGGCTTGGCCAGGGAGGGGGCGTCATCGGGTGGGGCGATCGCGTTGAGCGCCAGCCAGACGGCGCCGAGCAGATCGACGGTGTCCGAGGGCCCGCGGTGCTGTTCGTCGATCACGGTGAAGCCCAGCGCGGTCAGCTCCTCGCGGAGGTTGGCCACCGGAACGAAGTGCAGATGCTGGGGCTGGAGCCAGGGGAGCCAGAACCGGCCGAAGAGGCGACCGAACCAGCACTCCGGATCGGGCACCTCGATCAGCAGATGGCCGCCGGGTCGCAGGGCACGGCGGGCGGCGCGGAGTTCGACGCGGGGGTCCGTGCTGTGCTCCAGATAGTGGAACATGCTCACCACGTCGTAGCTCCCGGCCAGCCGCTCCTCGGCCAACTCGGGGAAGCTGCCGCGGATGGCCCGGTCGACGCGGCCCGTCCGCTCGGCCAGTTCGACACCGGCGGTGAAGTCGAGTCCGTCGAAGCGGGTGCCGGGGAAGACGGTACGGGCCACCTCGGGGAAGTGGCCGTGTCCCGTGCCGACGTCGAGCCAGGTCTTCGGGGGCTCGGCGGAGGGTTCCTGGAACATCGCGCGCCGCCGGTACGCCTTGTCGCGGCCGGAGAAGACGTTGCCGAGTTCGATCTCCCCCATCCCGTCGTAGAAGTCGCGGTAGTAGAACTCCAGGCCGTCGTCGTTCAGCCGTGGATTCTGGAAGACATGGCGGCAGTCCCGGCATCTGTCGAGCCGGAAGCGGCCGGGTTTGCTCTGGTACCGGTCCTTGGTGCGCAGCCGCCGCACCAGCCGCGTGGAGCCGCACCACGGGCAGTCGGTGCGGCGGGGTTCGAAGAACCGCTCGGTCCCCCGCGCCAGATCGGCCTGGTAGCGGGGGCGCAGCGCGGCGACGGTCTCGGCGCGGGACGGCTTCTCCGGTGCGCTGGGCATGACACTCTCGCTGCTCATCGATCCCCTTCCGGGTTCACGGTGGCGTGGCCGGCGGTGCTCGAGGTGGCGTGGAGGGCATTCGAGGTGGCGTCGGCGACACTCGATGTGGCGTGGGTGGCACTCGATGTGGCGTGGGTCGCACCCGAGGTGGCGTGGGTCGCACCCGAGGTGGCCAGCCGCTCCAGATGGGTGGCGGCCGCGGTGGCGCCGCCCGCCGCGCGGAAGGACGCGCCCACGCGCTCGGCCGCGGCGCGGTAGCGCGGCTCGTCCAGCACGGCGTCGAGCGCCTCGCCGATGGCCACGGCCCGCGCCCTGCCGAAGCGCACCCGGATGCCCGCGCCCGCGTCCACCACCTGGGCGGCCACCACCGGCTGGTCGTCCCGGATGGGCGCCACGACGAGCGGTACGCCGTGCCAGAGGGCTTCGCAGACGGTGTTGTGGCCCGCGTGGCACACGACCGCGTTCACCCTTTGCAGTAGGGCGAGTTGGGGGACATAGCGGCGCACCAGGACGTCGTTGTCGTCCGGGGTGGCGGGCATGTTCTCGATGTCCCGGGTGGCCCGGGTGAGTACATCGTCGGGGTCGACGATGACCGTCTGGAAACGACCGGCCCGCGCCCGTACGGCCTCCAGGCACTCGGTGAGAAAGCGCGCCCCGGCGTCGGTGTTCGCGGTGCCGAGCGTGATGAGGACGGCGGGGCGCGTGGGATCCAGCCACTCCCAGGGGAAGTCCGCCGTGGCCGGTCGCTCGGCGATCGACGGGCCCACGTAGTGGATGCGGTCACCCGCCCGGGCCGGTCGTCCGGCCAGCTCCTCGGTGGTGAAGGCGAGGACGAGATCCGGCGAGAACCGGGGATCGGCCGTGCCCTCCGGGTCGCCGATCCGGCCCCGCACCTCGTGCAGCAGCCCGTCCAGCCATGCGTCGATCTTGGGCATCCCGTCCAGCGCGCCCGTGAACTCCGCCGAAGTGGTGGCGGATGTGGCCCAGCGCAGCCCCAGCCGTTCGGCCACCAGCGCGCCCGCCACGGTCTGCTGGTCGGCGATCACCACATCGGGGCGGAACTCCTCGACGGCCTTGGCCACGCCCGGAGCCATGGCCTCGGCGAGCGGCACCAGGAACCGCTCCCACAGGAACTTCAGCGCCGCGGGACCGCGCACGTCCGGTGGCCGGCCCGCCCCGCCCTCGCCCAGCACCGGCCCGGCGCAGCGGTAGACCGTCGTCCCCCGCCCGGTCAGCCGCTCGACGACCTCGGACATCCCGGCCCAGGCCACCTGGTGTCCCCGTGCGGTCAGTTCGGCCGCGACACCGACGGTGGGATTGACGTGGCCGACGAGTGGCGGCACGACGAAGAGAAAGCGGCGGGACGTGCGGGGTGAGGTCTCCGGGTCTCTGCTCGGTTCGCTCATGAGGCATCGGTCTCCAGGGCCGCCGCCGCGCCGGTGGCCGTATGGCGCTCGTGTTCACCTTCGGGATCACGCTCGTCGATCCAGGACAGCAGCAGTTCGCGGATGCGCGTGGGCGCCTCGGCGAGGACCGAGTGGCCCTGCCCCGGCAGGACAACGGTCCGGGTGCCGGGCAGGACCGACTCCAACCACCGCTCCTGTCCGGCGAGTTCGGAATCGGCGCCGTAAACGGCCAGCACCGGGCAGCGCACCGCGCGGACCTGCTCCTCGCTCACCACCCGGCTCGCGGGTACATCCTCGGCGATGCTGGTCGTACGGACCAGGCGGGCGGCCGACTTGGCCAGCCGTGCGGTGTGGGCGCCCCGGTTGGCGCTGACCCAGGCCAGCGACTCGGCCTCATGGACGACCAGTTCCTCCTCGACCCGCCGGAGGATCCCGCTGATCTCGGTCAGCCAGCTCTCGGTGGCGGGCTTCGCCTCGATCACCGCGATACCGGCCACCCGCTCCGGATGGCGCATGGCGTAGGCGAACGCCACCGTTCCACCGAAGCAGTTGCCCACGAGGTGGACCGGACCGGTGATGTACAGCCGGTCGAGCAGCCGCTCCAGATCGGTGACGAAGGTGTCCAGCCGGTAGCCGGAGCCGGGGCGCTCGCTGCGGCCGTGTCCCCGCTGGTCGTACATCACCACCTCCAGTCCGGCGGCGGCGAGGTCCGGGGCCACCGTGAAGTACCAGCTGGCGAGGGAGTCGGTGAGCAGACCGTGGATGAGCACGGCGGTGGCGGTGGGTGGACGGCCGTCGGGCGGGGACAGCCGCTGGACATGCAGTCGGACGCCGTCCGTCCCGGTATGCGGGCCGTCGTGGCCGGCGGCGTGGTCGGTGTCGATCATCGCCATCGGTCAGCGCTCCCGGGCGGCTCTGAGGCACCGGACGACATACTCGACGAGCTGTCCCACGGTGAGGTCGATGATCTCGTCGAGCTCGAGGCCGGCCACGAACTCGGCGAAGTTGACCTGTCTGCCGTACCGGGCCTCCAGGCTGCCGGCCAGTGCCACCAGGTCGATGCTCTCCAGCTCCAGATCCTCGGTGAAGCGGGTCTCCATGGTGACCTCGATATCGTCGAGGCCGTATTCGTCGAGCATCGTCCGGAGCATCCCGGATATCTCCGCGAGCACGGCCGGTGCGTCGGCTGGTGCGCCGACCGGTGTGCTGACCGGTGCCTCGGCGGCGGGTGACGGGGCGGTCTGATTGACGGTGGTCACTGATCGCTCTCCTCGTCCTGTTCCTTGTGGTCCTGTTCCTTGTGGTCCGGTTCCTTGTGGTCCGGTTCCTTGTGGTCCGGGCCGGTCGTCCAGGCCACGGCGTAGTCCCGGTCCGGCAGTCCGGGTGGGTTGGCGATGGTGATGGCGTGGACTTCGTAGCGGCGCGGGGGCTGTCCGGGCGTGGTGGTCGCCACTTCGACGATGAGCCGGGCCGGTGGCGCGTCGGGGTGGCCCGCACCGGGCGGCCGTACCCCGGCGATGGTCAGGTCCCGTGGCCGATCGCGGAGTCCGGCGCCCTCCGCCGTGGCGACCGCCTCCTTCGCGGCCCGAAAGGCGGTGGCCCAGCGGCCGGGTGATCCACCGGTCCGGGCCGTCACGGCCGAGAGGAGTTCCCGCTCCGGCCGGGCGAGGGCGACGGCCACGTCATCGTGGTCGATGACCTCTTCGAGGGCGATACCGGGGCCCGCGGCGCCGTGCGCGTGGCGCGGCACCACGAGGGCGACCCCGGTCTCGGCCCGGTGTGCCAGCGAGACCGCCAGTTCGGGCAGGGTCCGGCCGTGCACGCCGATGGCGTACGGGCGCCCCTGGGCGTCCTCGCGGATCCCGATCTCGGCGGGGAAGACCGGGCCTTCGCCATGGTCCCAGAGCCACCGCCGTACGGCGTCCTTGGCCGCGATCCTGCCCAGCAGCCACTGTCTGCGGCCGCGTGGCGGCTGGTGTTCATAGGCGGTGCGCTCGTCACTGCCCAGGTGGTTACGCATGATCAGGTCGCGGGAGGCAAGGTCGGGCCAGCGCTCATGGAGCAGCACCCAGCCACCCGGCTGGGGCCGGGACAGCGTGTTGCGCTGTGGGAAGCGCTCCACCGGCCGGGTTTCGGGGTGGTTGTCGAACCGGCGGTCCTGCCAGCCGGACAGCTCCGCCCACACCTCGCCGCCGATCAGCAACTGCGCATCGGCCTCGAGTGCGCTATCGGTCAGCGAGGTGATCCTGATCAGGCACTCCACCGGGGTGCCGGGGGCCGGATGCGGTCCGAAGAAGCGCATCAGACGCATGCCGATCGGGAAGACCACGGTCCGTTCGGTGCGGGTCGCCATGATCCAGTAGCCGAGGAGCTGTCCGACGTTGTCCAGCAGCGCTCCGGGCGCGGGGGGTGTGGTGATCGTGCCGCGAATGTGCGATGCGCCGATCGCGGTGAGTTCGGTGAGCCCCTGGAAGGCGGGGCCGTGGAACATCCAGCGCTCGGCGTAGATGAGTTGAGCGGTGTGGTCGGGTGTGCGCTCGGTGGCGGGGGCGAAACTCCAGG
Organism: Streptomyces sp. NPDC059455; assembly: GCF_042750115.1. Classification (NCBI taxonomy): domain Bacteria; kingdom Bacillati; phylum Actinomycetota; class Actinomycetes; order Kitasatosporales; family Streptomycetaceae; genus Streptomyces; species Streptomyces sp. NPDC059455. The sequence continues at coordinate 32,148 of NZ_JBHYVB010000072.1, read as the reverse complement.
GCGCGGGACGGGTATCGGGGTGGCGGGCGGCCACTTCCACGGTGGCGCGGGCGCTACGGCCGAAGGTGACGGTGTAGTGGGCCGCCGTGGTGGGGGTCGCGGTGACCTGGACGGTGGTGGGGGGTGACGCGGTCACCCACTGGTCGAAGCGGGCTCCGTGCACGGCGAAGGCCACGAGGTTGTCGCCCGCCGTGCGTTCCGCCGTGTCCATGAGGTGCTGGACGATCGTGGTGGCCGGAACCACGGGCCAGCGGTCCGACTCATCGGGCCAGCCTGGGCGTTGGGGGAAGAAGCAGTGGTCACGGAGGTAGGGCATGGTCTCGGTGGAGACCCGCAAACCGTGGGTGTGGGGGGTCGGTGGGCGGCTTGCCGCGATGACCGCTGTCGCGGTGGCGGCGGTCTCACTGAGCAGGGCGTCGAGTTCGACTGCCCAGCCAGGTGGTGGGCAATCGTTCCTCCCCCGGCTACCGCCGGGAGGTGCCCCCTGGGCGGAACGGGTGGGCACCACCCGACCCGCACCCGGCGACGGCGGCCAAGTACCACGGTGCGGCCCCGCTCCCCAGGACACCGCCCGCGATAGCTCACCGCGCAACTCCTTCAGGCGTGGCTCGGTGAGCGAGATCAGCGAACCGTTCAGGTCCAGCCGCACCGCGGGAAGCGCCGATCTCGCGCGCGAGGCCTCACGTGGCAACGCGGGATCCACCTCCGCCCCCTCCGCCCACAGCGCCGTGGCCACGCGCCGAAGTTGGGACACCCCGTCCCGGTGGGGCGAGTTGGCGGCCACCACCAAGTGATCACGGCCGTGCAACGTGTCCCCGATGAGCGACCCCAACTGCCCCGTGCCGACCTGGACGAACGCACGGAACCCCGCCTCGTACAACGCTTCCGTCAGCAGCCGGAAGCGCACCGGCTCCAGCAGATGCCGGAGAAACAGCTCGCGCACCTCCGCTTCCGTCGCCGGATATGGTGCGGCGGTCGTCCCGGACCAGACGGGGGTCCTGGGCGGCAGGAGCAGCTCGAAGCGTTCCGTCACGGCCCGAATGGGGTCGAGGTAGGGCGCCAGCATCGGGGTGTGGAAGCCGGACTGGAAGGGCAGGACCTGCGCGATCACACCCTCGGCGCGCATGGCCCGGACGAACTCCTCGACATCGTCGCGCGGCCCGCACACCATCGACTGGCTGGGCGCGTTGTCGTGCGAGAGCACGATCCGGCCGTCCGCCCGCTCGGTGAGCGCGTCGGACACTCGCCGCGCACCCGCGCCGAGGACGGCGAAGGCCAGACCGGGCACTCGCAGCGCGTCCGGGTCGAAGGAGTCCAGGAAGGCATCGACCTCCTCGCCCGCGTAGAGGCCGCCCACGACCAGCGCGGTCCACTCCCCCACGCTGTGCCCGGCCACCGCGTCCGGTACGACCCCCATCCGCCGCAGTGCCGCCTCCAGCAGCTGCCCGACGCCGAAGACGCCGACGCCATGGCGGCCGATGTCGCCCACGCGCGCCGCCTCGCCGAAGCGGTCCCCGGCGGGGCGGGAGAGCCCGAAGTATTCCGCGACACCGTCGACACGGGGGACGAACTCGGCTTCGAGACCGGGGAAGACGAAGGCGAGCTTCCCCCTCGGCGCCGGGCCCGCGCCGAGCAGTGGCTCGGGCGTGAACCAGATGTCGTTACGGCCCCGCCACGGTCGGCCCTTGGCCACCATGCGCCGGGCGAGCGCCAGCCGTTTCGCGGTGGGCTCGACGATGCCCAGGCGGGTACGGGCGTCCCGCCCCGTCACCGTCGTCCGTACGGTCGTGTCGTCCGCCGCCAGCAGTTCGGCCAGCCGCTCCGGGGTGTCGGCGGCCAGCGCCAGCACTCGCTCCGGTTCGATGACGTGGGTCGAGGCGCGGCGCGGCTCCGGCACCTGCGGCGGCTGCTCCAGCACCACATGGGCGTTGATCCCGCCGAAGCCGAAGGCGTTGACGGCGGCGCGCCGTACGGGCGCGTCCCAGGGCCTGGCCGCGTCGAGCACGGAGAACCGGGTGGCCGCGAGCGCCGGATGGGGGTCGTCGCAGTGCAGGGTGGGCAGCAACCGGCCGTGGTGGACCGCGAGGGCGGCCTTCACCAGGCCCGCGACACCGGCGGCGGGCATGGTGTGTCCGATCATCGACTTCACCGAACCGATGACGGCCGTCTCCCCCGGCGTGCCACCGGGTCCGAACACCTCGGCCAGCGTGGCCAGTTCGGCCGCATCCCCGGCGGGCGTGGCAGTGCCGTGCGCCTCCAGCAGCCCGATGGCGCCCGGCTCGCGCGGATCGAGGCCCGCGGCCCGCCACGCCTGCCGTACGGCACGGGTCTGACCGCCCGGGTCCGGGTTGACCAGACCGGTGGCACGGCCGTCGGAGGCCACGCCGGTGCCGCGGATCACCGCGTAGACGCGGTCGCCGTCGCGCAGTGCGTCGGCGAGCCGTTTCAGGACGACCACACCGGTGCCCTCACCGATCAGCAGGCCGTCGGCGGCACGGTGGAAGGGCCGGATCCGCTGGCTCGGCGACAGCGCGCGCAGCTGGGAGAAGACGCTCCACAGCGTGATGTCGTGGCAGTGGTGCACCCCGCCCGCGAGCATCACATCGCACCGCCCCGAGGCCAGCTCCCCCACGGCCTGGTCGACGGCGACGAGCGAGGAGGCGCAGGCGGCGTCCACGGTGTACGCGGGGCCGCGCAGATCGAGCCGGTTGGCGATGCGCGAGGCGGCGAGGTTGGGCACCAGGCCGATGGCCGCCTCGGGCCGGTCCGGGCCCAGCCGCTCGGTGAACGCCGCCCGTACGCGGTCGAGTTGGCCGGGGCCGAGGTCGGGCAGCAGCTCGCCGAGGGTCCGCACGAGCTGGTGGGCGGTGCGCACCCGCTGGTCGAGCCGGACCAGCCCGGGAGTGAGATAGCCGCCCCGGCCCAGCACCACGCCCACCCGCTGCCGGTCGGGCAGCCGGTCCTCACCGCCCGCGTCGGCGATGGCCGCCGCCGCGACGCCCAGGGCGATCAGCTGATCGGGTTCGGTGCCGGACACCGAGTTCGGCATGATCCCGAACCGGGCGGCCTCGACCCGGGCGAACTCATCGACGAATCCGCCCCGTCGGCAGTACACCCGGTCGGGTGCCGTCTGCGTGTCACCATCGCCGTCCGGGGCGTAGAAACCGGCGTCCCACCGCCCGTCGGGGACATCGCTGATCGCGTCCACGCCACCGGACAGGTTGCGCCAGTACGTGTCCAGGTCCGGCGAGCCGGGCAGCAGCACGGACATCCCGACGATGGCCACCGACGGCTGCCGGTGCGACTGCTCGTCCGTCACGCTCACCAGCCCGAGGCGGTGTAGACGACGGACCCCGTGGACTCCTCGCCCCAGGCCAGCTCGCGCAGCAGCGCCAGCGTGCCCTCCTCGGGGTCGATGAGCGAGATGCCGCGCCGGGCGTACTCGCGGCCGAGCTCCGGTGTCACCATTCCGCCGTGGGCTCCGGCCGGTGCCCAGGGGCCCCAGTGCACGGTCAGCGCCCGGCGGCCGGTGCGGTCCCGCCACCGCGCGCCGAGGGTCTCCATCGCGTCGTTGGCCGCCGCGTAGTCCACCTGGCCGCGGTTGCCGAGCACGGCGGCGATGCTGCCGAACAACACGGCGAACGCCGGGGGTTCGGGCAGTTCGGCCAGCGCGTCCAGCAGCGTCCGGGCTCCCTCCACCTTGGTGCCGTACACCCGCTGGAAGGACTCGGCGGACTTCTCCGCGATCAGCCGGTCCTCGATCACACCGGCTCCGTAGACCACACCGTCCAGCCGTCCGTGGTCGGCGTGGATCTGCTTCACCGCCTGGAGCACCGCTTCGGCGTCGCGGACATCCACCGAGCGATAGCGGACCCGGGCGCCGAGCGCGGTCAACTCCTTGACGCTGGCGGCCACTTCGCGCCGCGCCACGATCCGTGCGGCCTCCCGCTGGATCTCGGCGGGCCCGAGCCCGCCACGCGCCGCGAGCGCCGCGCGCAGGGCCGTCTCGTCGCGGGCCCCGGCGGTGGCCGGGTCCTCGGGGCCCGCGGGCTCCGGCGTACGGCCGAGCAGCTCGATCCGGCAGCGGGCGGCGGACGCGAGGGTGGCCGCGAACCGCGCGGTGATGCCCCGCGCCCCGCCGACCAGGACCACCACCGCGTCCCGGTCCAGGCCGAGCGCGGCGGCCTCCGCCGCGCCGTCCCCGGCGGGCCCGGCGCCAGAACCGGCGAGCGCGCCCAGCGGGGCCTCCACGAGGTCCAGCCGGTGGCGCCGCCCTTCCGCGGTGCGCACAACGACGGGCGTACGGTCCGGGGCGAGCAACTCCTCGATCAGCCCGTCGGCCACGGCGTGAGCGGACCCGGGCGCGCGGGCGGATCCGGCCGCGACGACGGGCCTGACCGCGTCGGCAGACCCGGCCCCATCGGCAGACCCGGCCGCATCAGCGAGTCCGGTCGCATCGGCGGGGAACTCCACCAGCCTGGTGATCGTGTCCGGGTGCTCCCTGGCCACCGTACGGAACACCCCGCGCAGCCCGGCCGTGCGCGCGGCGAGCGGGTCGGTGCGGCGGAGCGCCAGCAGCCACCGCGGGGCGCGCCGCAGGGCGGACTGGAGGACCGTGAACGCCTCGGGCAGCACCGGTGCGCCGGAGGCGGCCAGCGGATCGAGCAGCAGCACACCGTCCACCCGGCCGTCGTCCTCGGTGAGCTGATGGCCGGCGGCGAGGATGACGGCCTCGGCACCGCGCTCGCCGAGGCGGGCGGCCACCGCCTCGGCCACCCCGTCGGCGTCCCCGCCGAGCAGGGCGAAACGCCTGCCGGTCAGATCGGGCGGCGCGGCGGCGCCGTCGTCCGGTGCGCCGAGGGGCACGGGCACCAGCCGCATCCGCTTGGGCGCCACGCCGTCCACGGCCATCTGCTGGGCCATCTGCACGGCCACCGGCTCCGGTTCATCGGCCGGTGCGGGGGTCGCGGTAGTCGCAGGGGGCGCGGTGGTCGCGGGCGCGAGACGGGCGGTGAGCCAATCGGTGACGGCGGCGGTGGTACGCGCCTTGGCCAGCTCCTCCAGCTCCTCATCGCCCAGGCCGGCGGTGTCCGCGCCCGCGACACCGAGTCGCCGCGCCAACTCACCCGCGATCTCGGCGCGTTTGATGGAGTCGATGCTGAGATCGGCCTCGAGATCGAGATCCGGTTCGATCATGTCGACCGGATAGCCGGTGCGTTCGCTGATGATTTCGGAGACCGCGCGCAGCACATCGGGCCCGGTGGCGGGTGCGGGCGGGGCAGGAGCCACGTCGGCGACCGGGGCCGGGACCTCCGAGGCGGCGGCCACCGGGGCGAGCCCGGCGGGCAGGGACGTGGTGGCCGGGGCGACCGGGGACGGTGGCGCCACGCGCCGTTCGCCCGGAGCGCTGCCGAAGTAGGTGAGGAGTACATCGCGCTGGGCGGCGATCATCTCTCGGCTGGTTCTCAGGAACTCCGAGATCAGGGCGTCTCTGTCGCCGTACTCGCCGTCACCCGTCCGATCCGACTGGCTCACCGTAGCCTCCATGACACGTCGGGCCGGTGCCAGCGCACCGGGCAGGAGCTCACCGTTCGCGGTGCGGACGAGGTGTCCGTCGACCGTCCAGCCGGGGCGCTTCGGTGGCGGGGCGGATCCCGCCGCCACCGCGTCCCGACCGTGGAACAGCCAGGCAGTACGCACCGGAACGCCCGCGACGGCGAGCCGGGCGAGGGTGTCCAGAAACCCCCGCGGCCCGGCGGCGCCGGACCGTCGTCCCTCGCACGCGAGGGCGAGATGCGGGCGGCCGTCGAGGATCTCCCCCACCAGCCGGGTGAGCACCGTCCCCGGACCGGCCTCCACGAAGATCCGTGCGCCCGCCTCGTACATGGCCTCGATCTGCGCCACGAAGCGGACCGGCGCGCCGATCTGGGCGACGAGTTCGGCGCGGATGGCATCCGGCTCCGCGCCGTGCGGGGCAGCGGTGCGGTTCGCCCAGACGGGGAACTCCGCCTCGCGCACCGGATGGCGGGCCAGCGCCTCGGCGAACCGCGCACCGGCCCCGGCCACCAGCGGGCTGTGGAAGGCGCAGGCCACCGGGATCCGCTTGGCCGAGTGCCCGGCCTCCCGCAGCAGCCGCACCGCCTCCTCGATGTCCCGCTGGGGCCCGGAGATCACGGTCTGCCGTGGTGCGTTGTGATTGGCGGCCACCACGCGCCCGTCGAGCCCGGCCGCGCGCAGCACCGGCCCGACCTCGTCGGGGGCCGCGGTCACGGCCGCCATGGTGCCGGGCTCCTCCCAGTCGGCCTCGGCGGCGCCGAGGATGGCGGCCGCCCGCTCGGCACTCAGCCGCGGCAGCGTACGGGGGTCGAGCGCGCCCGCGGCGCACAGGGCGACCAGCTCGCCGTAGCTGTGTCCGGCCGCCATGTCGGGCCGTACCCCGGCCGAGGTCAGCAGGGTGTACGCGGCGAGCCCGACGATGCCCAGCGCGGGCTGGGCCACCCGGGTGTCGGTGATCGCGGTGCGCTGTGCCGACTCCCCGGCCTTGTCGAAGGCGGCGGGGGGATACAGCGCGTCGGCGTAGCCGCGTCCGTGGCGCAGATGGCGCTGGAGCTCGGGGAAGGTGACGAAGGCGTCGGCGAACATCCCGGGCCGCTGGCTGCCCTGCCCGGGGAAGAGAAACGCGACCTTGCCGCGCCCCGGTTCGCCCTCGGCCTCCCCGCTGTCCCCGTTCTCCCCGTTCTCTTCGGCCTTCTCGGTCTTCTCGGGCGCCTCCGGGGCCATGTACAGCCCGTCCGCTCCGCGCGGCCCCTGGCCCGGCGGATCGCCCGCGAGCACCTGCCGTAATCGTGCGGCCAGGTCGTCCAGGTCCGAGGCCACCACGGCCACCCGGACCGGTTCCCGGCCGGCGTCGGCCCGCCGGGAGGCGGTCAGCGCGAGGTCGCGCAGCCGCCACGCCCGACCCGCCGTGTCATTGGCCATGAGCTGGTCGAGTGTCTCCCGGACCAGCCGCAGCGCCGCCGCCCGGTCGGCCCCGCGGAAGAGGAACAGCTCGGCGGGCCAGTCGTCCAGCCCCTGTGCGGGTGGCGCTCCGCGGCCGTGTGCCGAGAGCACCACATGGAAGTTGGTCCCGCCGAAGCCGAACGCGCTGACCCCGGCCACCCGTTCGGCGGGCGCGGCGGCCCATGGCCGGGCCCGGGTGTGGAAGGCGAAGGGGCTGCGGTCCGCGTCCCATGCCTCGTTGGGCCGGGTCAGATGCAGGGTCGGTGGTGTGATGCCCGTGTGCAGGGCCATCGCGGCCTTCACCAGCCCGGCGAGGCCCGCGGCGCATTTGGTGTGGCCGATCTGGGACTTCACCGAGCCCAGCGCACAGGCCCCGGGTGCGGCCCCCGACTCGGTGAACACCTCGCCCAGGACGGTGAGTTCGGTGCGGTCGCCGACGACCGTACCGGTGCCGTGCGCCTCGATCAGGCCGACGTCGGCGGGCGAGACGCGGGCGTTGGCATAGGCGCGCTCCAGCGCGGCCCGCTGTCCTTCGGGGCGCGGGGCGGTCAGCCCGAGCGAGCGGCCGTCGCTGGAGGAGCCGACGCCCTTGATGACGGCGTAGACACGATCGCCATCCCGTTCGGCGTCCGCCAGCCGTTTGAGGACGACACATGCCACACCCTCGCCGAGCGCGATCCCGTCGGCCGAGCTGTCGAAGGTCCGGGAGTGGCCCGTCGGGGAGAGGGCGTGCACGGAGGAGAACAGCACATAGTCGTTGATGCCGTTGTGCAGATCGGCGCCGCCGCACAGCACGAGGTCGCTGGTACCGGCGGTCAGCTCCTTGCAGGCCACGTCCACGGCGGCCAGCGATGACGCGCAGGCCGCGTCCACGGTGTAGTTGGCGCCGCCGAGGTCGAGCCGGTTGGCGATCCGCCCGGAGATGACGTTGGCGAGCATGCCGGGGAAGGAGTCCTCGGTGAGCCGGGGCAGCTGGTCCGCCAGGGCTTGCGGCACCTCGTGGACGTAGGACGGCAGGACGGCGCGCAGCGTCTGGGCGTTGGACAGATCGCTGCCCGCCTCGGCGCCGAACACCACGGAGGTGCGGGACCGCTCGAAGGCCCGGCCGCCGTCACCGGGGTCGCCGTATCCGGCGTCGTCCAGGGCCCGGCGGGCGGCCTCCAGGGCCAGCAGTTGTACGGGTTCGATGCTGCCGAGCGAGGCCGGGGGGATGCCGTAGCGCAGCGGGTCGAAGGGGATGGGTGGCAGAAATCCGCCCCATTGGGAGGCGGAGGCGCCGTCCTTGTCGCCCGTGTAGTGGACGGCGGGGTCCCAGCGCTCGGCGGGCACCTCGGTGACGGCGTCCACACCGCCCACCACATTGGCCCAGAACGAGGCGAGGTCGGGTGCCTGCGGAAACATGCACGCCATGCCGACGACGGCCACGTCCAGCGGCGCGGGCGCCTCGGCCGCCGCCGGGGCCGTGGCCACGCCCAGGCGCTCACACACCGCCTCCGCACGTGCGGTGAGGAAGTCGGCGGCGCCGGGGCCCACCGCATGGTGCAATGCGGCGATCGTGGTGGTGGCCGAGCGCATCACGGCCACCTGCCCGGCCATGAACATCCCGCCGCTGAGCTGGCCGTCCTCGTCCACCGGGGCCAACGCGCCGTCGGGCCCGCGGTCCATGCCCTTGCTGGCGATCCTCAGCCGTCCCACATTGAGCCGCTCCAGCCGCTCCCAGACCTCCCGGTCCGGCAGGCCCTCGTTCCGCAGCCGCTCCTTCACGGTGTCGAAGCTCTCGGTGAAGGGGCTGGGCACGCAGCGGGTGGCGTGGCCGGGGGCGGTCTCCAGCAGCACGGTGTGCTCGGCGGCCACCACCTGGCGCTGGAAGAGCGGCTGTACGGCGCCGTGGGCCACCGCCTCCTCGGTGAACAGATACGCGGTGCCCATCAGCGATCCGACGGCGACGCCGCGCCGGGTGAGCGGGGCGGCGAGCGCGGCCACCATCGCGGCGGAGCGTTCGTCGTGCACTCCCCCGGCGAAGAAGATCTCGATACCCGCGCCGTCGGTGCCATCGGCCGCGTCGGCGCCGTCCGTGCCCGGCGTGTGACGCGGGTCGTGTGCGGCCTCGTCGAGGAAGTCCCCGATGACGGCGATCTGGGCCTCCCACAGCGGGAAGCTGTTGCGCGGCCCCACATGGCCGCCGCATTCGGAGCCCTCGAAGACGAACCGCCGCGCCCCGGCCTGGAGGTACTGGCGCAGCAGCCCCGGCGAGGGCACATGCAGAAAGGTGGCGATGCCGTCCCGCTCCAGCGCCTTGGCCTGGGACGGCCGTCCGCCCGCGATGATCGCGTGGCTGGGGCGGATCTCCCGGACGGCCTCGAGCTGGGCGTTTCTGATCTCCTCGGGTGCGAAGCCGAGGACACCGACGCCCCAGGGGCGTCCGTCCAGCGCGGCCGCGGCCTCCTCCAGCATGGTGCGCGCCTGCGCGCGTCCGGCCAGGGCGAGCGCGATGAATGGCAGCGCTCCCCCGGCGGCGACGGCGGAGGCGAACGCGCCCTGGTCGCTGACCCGGGTCATCGGGCCCTGGGCAAGGGGCAGCCGGGTGCCGAGGCGGGTGCTCAGCGGAGCGCCGGGGCGCAGCCCCGAGACGACCGCGGAGCCGTTCCGTACGGCCTCGTGCGCGGTCTCCCGGACGGCGTCCGCGATGCCCCGGACCGTGCGGCCGACATCCCGCCACCGGTCGGCCAACCGCGCGGCCAGAAAGCCATCCTGACCTACCGTCAGATCGGGTCCGGGGTGCGGACCGCGCCCCCGGCGCCGCAGGATCCGGTGTCCGTCGAGGACGGTGGTCTCGGAGCCGTCCATGGAGCGGATGGCGGCGGCGCGGTCCTCCGGGAGCCCGGATTCGGCGAGCAGGGCCAGCTGGGTGTCGAGGACGACCCCTGCCGCGCCGCCGAGCACGGAGGCGGCGGCGGTGCTCGGGCCGATGCCGCCGCAGGCCCACACCGGTAAGGACACCCGGGGGTCGGCGAGGAGCCGCTGGAGCAGGACGAAGGTGCCCAGCGGACCGATCCGGCCGCCGCTCTCGCTCCCCCGGGCGATCAGCCCATGCGCACCGGCGCGGATAGCCTCGAGGGCCTCGTCCAGGTCGGTGACCTCGGCCAGCACACGGCAGTGGCCGGCAACGGCCTCCACCGGCCAGGGCGAGTCCACGCCGAGCACCACCGTATGAGGGCCGAACGCACCGCCGTGTGAGCCGCCGGCGGGAGCGGCGTCCAGGAGGTCCACGGGGGTGAGGCGGCAGCCCGCCGCGACCCGTATGCCGTACCGGCCGTCGGCCGCCCACTCGCCGATGTCCTCCCATGCCCGGAGGGCCGCACGGCCCGTTGTTCCCAGGTCGAGGATTCCGAGTCCGCCCGCGCGGCTGACCGCCGCGGCGAGTCTGGCGTCCGGTTCCCCGAACGGAGTGATGCCGATGACAAGATCGCCTGCGTCCACGGCGGCTGACATGTTTTCTCCAAAATCGCTAGCGCGGCAGGAAATGGAGATAATTCGGGCAAGGCATGTCGAACGTATGGCATGGCAATCCCGCGAAACGGCGCCGACTGAAATTAGCCACGTTATTACTGAAGAGTCAACAAGCAGTCGTTCTCGCTCTCGCCACAACGGGCTGAATCTCGCCAGACGCGAGCACATCGGCCGCGCCGCCACCTTCTCTCCCCCTGTTAAATATTCATATATCTCGTGTGAACGAGATCGTTTTCGAAGGTAGGCCGAGGCGCATAAGTCAACCTTGAATGCGCCTTAACCTGCGCGGACACCGGATCCTCATTTCGCTGTCGCGAATTTCGGATGCGGAACGGAGCGGCGGGGCGGCCCGGCCCGGGGGCCAAGCGGGTGCGCCCCGCCCTCGTGGAGAAGGCCGAGGAGCTCGGTCTCAGCCGGTCCCAGCGGAGCCCGGCCTCAGCCCGCTTCCGTCACTCCCCCTGCCGCGGATGTCGTCTCGAGCACCTCCCGGACCTCATCGGCGGCGATGTCCCGCAACTCCTCGCCGACCAGCAGCCACCGGGTGATGCCGATCGACTCCAGGAACGGCAGATCGTGGCTGGCGACCACGAGCGCGCCCTGGTAGGAGTCGAGCGCGCTCGTCAGCTGTCGCACACTGGCCAGGTCGAGGTTGTTGGTCGGCTCGTCGAGCATCAGCAGCTGCGGGGCCGGCGCGGCGAGCATGGTGGCCGCGAGTGCGGCCCGGAAGCGTTCGCCACCGGAGAGGGTGCCCGCCGGCTGCTCCGCACGCGCGCCCTTGAAGAGGAAGCGCGCGAGCTGGGCGCGGATGTGGTTGTCGGTGACGCCGGGCGCCCGGCTCGCCACGTTGGCCGCCACGCTCAGCTCGTCGTCCAGGACATCCAGCCGCTGGGGGAGGAACCGCAGCGGTACGTACGTCCTGGCCTCCCCGGACACCGGGGCGAGTTCGCCGGTGAGGGTGCGCAGCAGTGTCGTCTTACCGGCTCCGTTGCGCCCGACCAGCGCGATGCGTTCGGGCCCGTGCACATGGAGGCCGGCATCGCGCAACGCGCCGTACTGGGGGCGCAGTTCACTCAGGCTGAGCACGGTACGCCCGGCGGGCACGGCGGTGTGCGGCAGGCTCACCCGGATCTCGGCGTCGTCGCGGACCGCGTCCGCGGCCTCCTCGCGCCGCTCGCGCGCCTCGTGGAGGCGGTCCTCGTGCAGATCGCGGAGCTTGCCCGCCGACTCCTGCGCGGCCCGCTTGCGGCCACCGGCGACGATCCTCGGGGCCCGCCGCTCGATGTCCATCTTCTTGCTGTGTCGCTGACGGCGTGCCAGTTTGATGTGGGTCTCCTCCAGTTCGCGCTTTTGCCGCCGCACATCCGCATCGGCGGCCCGCAGCATGCGCGCTGCCGCCTCCTGCTGAGCGGCCAGCGCCTCCTGGTAGGCGGACCAGCCGCCGCCGTACCAGGTCACCGACCCGGCCCGCAGTTCGGCGATGCGGTCCACCCGCTCCAGCAGCTCACGGTCGTGGCTGACCACGACCAGCACACCGGAGCGCCAGGAGTCGACGGCGTCGTAGAGCCGACGCCGCGCGAACAGGTCGAGGTTGTTGGTGGGTTCGTCGAGCAGCAGGACGTCGGGGCGCTCCAGGAGCAGGGCGGCCAGGCGCAGCAGTACGGTCTCCCCGCCGGACAGATGGCCGACGGTGCGGTCCAGTTCGACATCGCCGAGCCCGAGCGAGCCTAGTGTCGCCAGAGCCCGCTCCTCGACGTCCCAGTCGTCGCCGATCGTCTCGAAGTGGGCCTCGTCGACGTCTCCGGCCTCGATGGCCCGTAGCGCGGCGCGCCGCTCGGCGATGCCCAGGGCCTGGTCCACGCGGAGGGTGGTGTCGAGGGTGATGTTCTGCGGAAGGTAGGCGAGGCCGCCGCCGACGGTCACCGACCCCTCGGTGGGACGCAACCGACCGGCGATCAGCCGCAGCAGGGTGGACTTGCCACTGCCGTTGGTGCCCACGAGGCCGGTGCGGCCCCGTCCGATGCCGAGCGAGAGCCCGTCGAAGACGGACGTGCCGTCCGCCCACTGGAAGGACACGGCCGAGCAGGTCACAGAGGCGCTGGGGGTGGGGGATGCTGCCATGGTGTTCTCGCATTCGTAAGCGCTGTGAACAAGGGGCTACGTATGCGAGCACCACGCGGCGACCAAGCCGGGGAATGGGGTGCGGTCCTCCGAAGGGTGAGGGACGGCGTATGCACCGAGGTCGCATCCACGCGGGTCACGGGCGGCAAGAAGGCCGACTACGGCGTGACGGGCTACGGCTTGTGCCGTACCGCGCGATGATCGCGAACCTCAGATACGCAACGTCCACCTCTATCGGAGACAACAGGACCCGGGCAGCTTACCCCAGCCGTGGTGTGTCGTGTCGTGGACGCGGCCGGGCGGGGGCCGCGCTGCCACCTTCCTGCCAACCTTTCCCGCTCCCCCGCTGTCGCCTACGGCCGCCGTTACGATCCGCGTGACCTGGCGGCGCATCCGCACCGAGGCGCGCCGCCCGTTTCGGATCGCATGGATCATCGGATCAAGGGGCGTGAGAAGTGAACAGCCGGTTAAGCATCGCGGCCGTGTCGGCCGTCTCCCTGGTGGCGCTCCTGGGCGGTACGACGGTGGCGACGGCGCGGGAGTCCGACCCGGCGCCGAAGTCCTGTGACGGTGTCCGGCTGACCGGCGAGCTCCCCGCTCCCGCGCCCGGCCAGGCCGTTTCGGGGCAGATCACCATTGGCGCCGACTGCCGGCCGGAGCGGGTCTCCGTCCAGCACGGCCCGGCGTCGGCCCGCTCGGCCCGCACCGCGACCGCTGCCGGGAGCGCCACCACGGCCGCCACCGCCGTCGGCCATCAGTTGCGTGGCTGGAACGAGATGTACGACTGCTGCAACATCCGGATGACGGGCCTGTACTCCGCCTCCTCATGGGACACGGCGAACGGCCGCATCACCACGGGCGGCAGCACGGCCACCCAGGAGTGGAACCGCGAGCCGTGGGACGCCGGTTGGTCGCTCACCTCGCAGAACGCGAAGGACGACTGCGTCACGGACTGCGCCGAGGTCAACTCCGAGGCGCACGCCGACTTCGCGTACCAGGGGGTCTTCGACCCGACCGGCGACTGGTACGACAACACCCACCACTCGTACGTCCAGTTGAAGGCGGACGGGACGGCGAGCTGCCGCTTCGATGTGGAGCTGCGGCACACCTTCGTGGGGTGGAACTGGCGGTACGGCTGCGAGTGACCGCACCGGCGAGGGGGGGGGGGGGCCCCCGGCCCCGCCCCGCGCGCCCCCCCCCCCCGCCCGTCAGGTGCGGCGTCACGATGCCCCAGCGCACCCGAGCAGTATCCGGGCCAGCTCACGCGGCTGGGAGAACATCGGCCAGTGGCCGGTGTCCATCTCGACCAGCCGCCAGTGCTCGCTCTTCAGCAGCTGGGCCACATCGCCCATCGGCTCATCGCCGTCGAGCAGACACTTGATGTACGTGGCCGGAAGCCCGTCGAGCGGGCGCGCCAGCACGGCAGGCTCGGACAGTGTGGCGCCCGGATGCGGTGTGGAACCGGCGACGATCCGCGCGATCTGCTCGTCGGTGAGCCCCTGGCCCTCGTAGTCGGTCTCGGTCAGGGGCGCCCAGAAGCCGTCGTTCGCGGCCATCGACGCCTCCACCATGGCCCGGCCGCTCGGCCAGGCCGACAGGAACGACTCGCCGTCCACCGGGACGTTGGAGTCCACGAACACCACATGGGCCAGCCGGTCGCCGATGCGCTCGGCGGCCTGACCGACCGGGATGCCCGCATAGCTGTGCCCCACCAGGACCACATCGCGCGGCTGGAGGCGCTCGACCTCGCCGACGATGTCCTGGACGTGGGCCTGCTGTCCGGCCGGCACACCCTGCTTATCGGCGAGTCCGGACAGCGTGAGGGCATGGGCGCCGTGTCCGGCCGCCCGTAGCTCCGGCACCACCCCGTCCCATGCCCACGACCCCAGCCACGCACCCGCCACCAGTACGAATTCCGTCATGGCGGCAAGGTAGCGCGGAGGTCCGACAATGGACCGCCGGATCACTCTTCTCCCGGCGGTGTGCCCGGCCTCAGCCACCGGTACAGACAGTGGCACAGGACGAGCCGGGCGCGAAGAGCCATCCGCCGATGACGTCGCTGAACAGGTGTACACCGAGGTGGACGCGGGTCAGGCCCACTGCCGCGCGCCCGACATCCGATCAGGGCGGCCACCGTTCGTCTGGCACGCGGAGCGCGCAGCGGTGCCGCGCCGATGAGCAGGCCCGCGGCGATAGCGGAGGGGAATGGCGTGGCCGCAGGGGAGGGACCTGCCGGACGCGTGCGTCGCCCAGTCGCCCGTCGCGGGGCAGATCGCCCCCCGCCCCGCCACTGACCGGAACCAGCGATTCGAGCGGTTTCATCCGACCTGAGAGGGAAACCCGCTCGTGTCGGGCCGCCCCGCCAGGTCGCCCCACAAGGTACGGAGCGCATATGAAGCTGTCGTTTCTCGACCCGCTCTACGCACGGCCCGGCCCATGGGCCGCCGTCTACCTGGACACCTCCCGCGACATCGAGGATCCGGAGAAAGCGATCGAGCTGCGCTGGCGGCACCTGCGCGACGCGCTGTCCGGCCAGGGCGTGGACAACGCCTCCCTCTCCGCCCTGCACACCGCCGTGGGCAGCGACCGGGAGGTGTCCGGACGGCACGGACAGGCCCTGTTCGCCGCCCATGGACGGCTCGGACTGGCCGAGGAGCTCCCCGAGCCGCCGACGGCCGATTCGGCCCGCTTCACCTCGATCCCCGATGTGCTGCCCCTGGTGCTGCGACACGCCCCGGACATCCCCTATGTGGCCGTGGCCCTCTCCCGGGCCTTCGCGGAGACCGACCTGGAAGAGGATGTGGTGGTGCACTACCAAGCCGGGCGGTGGCCCATGAGCCGGGTGGCACCGGAGCCCCGCTACAACCACATCGGCGCGGCCCGGGACTGGCCGGCGAACGCGTTCGCGGTCGCCCACGAGCTGGAGAATCTGCGCCGCTGGACCGATGCCGAGACGATCGTGTTGCGGTGCGCGGCGGAGGACGTGTGGTTGCGCGGCGTGCTGGTCAACCATTTGCCCGAGTCCACCCAACAGCGCGTCGTCACCGTGCCCGACAGCGGACGACCGGTGGCCGGACCCGGCCGAGCCCTGTTGGAGGCGGAACTGAACGACACGCTACGTGCCACGGTGAACGAACAGGACCGGACCTTGACGCACCGCTACATGGCGCAGCGCGCCCGGCACCCGGACACCTCCGAAGGGCTGTCCGCCGCCATCACCGCCCTACAGCGTGGCCAGGCCCACTGTCTGCTGCTCACCCGCCCTGTGAACTTTCCGGAGTCGCTGTGGGCGGGGCCCGAGCCCACCCACGTCACACTGACGGAGCCGGACCTCCACACCTTCGGCGTGCACACCGGACGGCAGGAGCCCGCCGGGGCCGTGGTGGTACGGGCCCTGGTGGGCACCGGCGCCGAGCTGATCACGGTGCCGCGTGAGGAGCTGTCGCTGCAGGGCGGGGTCGGGGTGCTGCTGCGCTACCACGACCCGTATACGTGAGGTCCGCCGCGCCCGCATCACGGCTCAGACGCGTGAGACCCGCGTACGTAAAGCCGGTGCGCCCAAAGCATCCGAGGATCTCGGGCTCAAAGGACCTCGAGGGGCACGGGCTCCGTGGGCGGTGGGAAGGCACGGTCCAGCGCGGCCAGGTCCTCCGACGTCAGCTCGAGATCCAGCGCGGCGCGGTTCTCCTCGACGTGGTCGACCCGCCCGGCCTTGGGGATCGCCATCACTCCCTGCCGGAGCACCCATGCCAGCATCACCTGCGCGGGCGTCGCGTCATGGGCCCGTGCGACCTCCCGCAGCGCGCCGGTGCGCGGCAGGCGTCCCTTCTCGATGGGCGAATAGGCCATCAGGGGGATGCCGCGCCGGTGGCACCAGGGCATGAGGTCGTACTCCACACCGCGCCGGGTGAGGTTGTAGAGCACCTGGTTGACGGCGACACCGTCGCCACCGGGGATGGCGACGAGATCCGTCATGTCAGAGGCATCGAAGTTGCTCACACCCCAGTGGCGGATCTTGCCGCTCTCGGTGAGTTCGGTGAAGGCTTCGAGGGTCTCCTCCAGCGGGATCCGCCCCCGCCAGTGCAGCAGATACAGATCCAGCCGGTCCGTGCCGAGCCGCCGCAGGCTGTCCTCGCAGGCCGCGATGGTGCCACTGCGGTCGGCATGGCCGGGCAGCACCTTGCTGACCAGGAACACCTCGTCGCGGCGGCCGGCGATCGCCTCTCCGACGAGTTCCTCGGAGGCGCCGCTGCCGTACATCTCGGCCGTGTCCACGACGGTCATGCCGAGGTCGAGTCCACGCCGCAGCGCCGCGATCTCATCGGCGCGGCGCCGGGGGTGGTCACCGATGTGCCAGGTGCCCTGGCCGAGCAGCGGGATCCGCTCCCCCGAGGGCAGCGGGACGGTGTCCGGTGCGCTGGTCATCTTGCCCGCCTCCCTGGTCGTCCGGCTGCCTGGTTGTCCGGCTGCCTCCCACGGTAGGCGACGCCACGCGCCATGCGACGCCCGCACCGCGTGGCCCCGGGGGTCGGTCGCGGTCCCCTCCGCGCCGAGGGGCGGGCCGTAATGTGGCGACCCGCCCCTGAATGGCTCCCTGACGAGAACCGGGAAATTCCGGCGCCGAGAACCTGGATTTCCGGCGCCGAGAACTTACGCGCTTTCGGGGCGCCGCGCGGTGGCGATCAGATAACCCAGCTCGGGCATTTCCATGTTCTCGCCCTCGGCGGGCTTCAACTTGTTGAAGACCTCCGGGTCGACCTTGGACGCCAGCTGCTCCATGTTCTGGGCCATGGCCTCACCGAGCCGCCGGACCGACTGCTTGGTGGTGCTTTCGCTGACGTCGAGCAGCTCCGTACAGCGCAGCCCGGCCTGGCGCAGCATCGCCGGGTATGTCTCGAAAGACGCGGGCGGCTGGGTGAGGTACCGCTGGAGAATGTTCTCGATGATCGGCCGCCGCTCCTCGGATATCTCCTCGCGCTCGTAGTTGTCGGTGAGCGCGAGCCGCCCGCCGGGGCGCAGCACGCGGGCGGCCTCCGCGAGCGCCGCCGCCCGGTCGGGCATCTGCATCACGGATTCCAGCATCCAGATGGCGTCGAAGGAGCCGTCATCGAAGGCCAGGTCCATCGCGTCGCCGTACTGGAAGGTGACCTTGCCGCTCACCCCGGCGGCCTCGGCCAGCTCATTGGCCTTCTCGACCTGCTTACGGCTGACGCTGACGCCCACCACCTCGGCACCCGTCTTCTGCGCGAGCCTGATCGCGGGCCCGCCGAAGCCGCAGCCGATGTCCAGGACCCGGGAGCCGGCGCCGATGCGCAGCCGCGCGATCATCATGTCGGTGAGCCGGTCGGCGGCGTCCTCCAGGGTGGTGCTGTCCTCCTGGCTGTTCCAGTAGCCGACATGGATGTTCGGGCCGTACAGCGAGGCGTCGAACATGCCCACCAGCTGGTCGTAGAACTCGCCGACCCGCTCGCCGACCGCGCTGACATTGGACGTCATGATGTTTCCTCCCGCAGTAATGGAAAAGGTTTCGGCGACATCAGGAATCCGCGAGCGCCTTCCCCGTTTTTTCTTCCGCGCTTCGAATGAGCGCGAGCCTATCAGGATGTCAGGCAATGCGAATCACACGTTCTCCGCAAGCCAGTTGAGGACCGCTTCGGCGGCCACACCGGCGAAATCCTCCATCATGGTGAAGTGGTCGCCGGGAACGTCGATACGGGTGAGCGTGGCGCCCCAAGCCGATTCCTCGTCGTTCCCCTCCCCGGATCCCGGAAAGGATTCTTCCGCTTTCACCGTGAGAATCGGCGCGTCGATCGGTGTCGGCGCCCAGTCGGAGAAGAGACGCAGATACCCGCCCATCGCGGTCAGCCTGCCCTCGTCCACCACACCGAACATCTTTTCCCGGTCGAACATCTTGCCGGACAGATTCGTCTGGATCCACGGCAACGCCTCACTGCGCGGCAGATAGGTGTCCAGCAGAACGACCGCCGAGGGCGCGCTGCCACGCGCCTCCAGCCGCCCGGCGACCGCCTGGGCGATCCAGCCGCCGGACGAGCGTCCGACGAGCACGAACGGCTTCTCCCCGGCACAGCGCAGCGCCGCCTCCGCCTGCATCTCCACGACGGCGTCGACGCTCGCCGGAAGCAACTCCCCCTTGCCGAAGCCGGGCTCGGGCAGCACGGAGACATCGCGGCGGCCCCGGAACCCGGCCGCGAAGCGGGCGTACTCACGCGGCCCGGAGATGGCGACCAGCGACGGGAAGCACACCAGTCCCGGCGCCGTACTGCCCTTGGAGAGCCGCACCAGCTTGGGCGGGGTGGTCAGCTCCGCCGCCGTACGGAACGACGGGCGCAGCCGGGCCGCCGCCATGAGCAACTGGGTGCCCGCCACGTACTGTTCATCGGCGCAGGCCTGCCGGTACAGCTCCTCGATCGTCGAGCCGGTGGCGGCCTTGGCCGCGCCGGGGGGCGTGGCCACAGCGGCGGTGGTGGCCCGGTGTGCGGTTCCCGTGGCCGACGCTTCGCCCTGGGATGCGGAGTCCGGAGCGCCGGGGGCCAGTTGGATGCGCAGATGGGCGGCGAGCGCCGCGGGTGTGGTGTGGTCGAAGAGCAGTGTGGCGGGCAGGTTGAGACCGGTGGTGAGGTTGAGCCGGTTGCGGATCTCCACCGCGGTGAGCGAGGTGATGCCCAGCTCGAGGAAGGCGTGGTCGTCCTCCACCAGGTCCGGTGAGTCATGGCCGAGCACGGTGGCGGCATGGGTGCGCACCAGCTCGGTCAGGACCCGGGTCTGCTCCCTGGCCGACAGCCCGTGCAGGCGCTGCCCGATCGGCTCCACTCCCCCGGCGCCGGTGGCGGAGCCGGAGGCGGCGCTGTGGGCGGCGCGCCGGGCCGGGACCCGGACCAGCCCGCGCAGCAGATGCGGGACGCCGAGAGAGGCGGCCTGCACGCGCAGGGCGGCGATGTCGAGCCGCATGGGTATCAGGAGCGGGTTCGCATCGGTGGTGCTTCCCGGGTGCACGTCGGTGACGCTTTCCGGCCGGCCGCCACCGCTCGCATCGGTGCCCTCGCCCGAGCCGGGGTCCCCGGCCCGGGCGACCCGGGCATGCACCTGCGCCGTCGCCGCGTCGAAGAGCGCCAGGCCCTCCTCCGACGACAGTGCGGTCACTCCCGCCCGGTTGAGCCGTTCAACGTCGCTGTCGTCCATGTGCCCCGTCATGGCGCTGCGTTCGGCCCACAGCCCCCAGGCCAGGGAGACCGCCGGCAGCCCCCGCGCCCTGCGCCGCTGCGCGAGCGCGTCCAGGAACGCGTTTGCCGCGGCGTAGTTGGCCTGGCCACTGCCACCGAACACACCCGCCGCCGAGGAGAACAACACGAACGCGGACAGCGGCAGGTCTTCCGTCAGCTCATGAAGGTTGATGGCGGCATCGGCCTTGGGCCGCAGCACCGTGTCGACGCGCTCGGGGGTCAGCGACCCGATCACCCCGTCGTCGAGCACACCGGCCGCGTGCACCACCCCGGTCAGCGGATGCTCGGCCGGTACGGTGGCCAGCAGCCGCGCCAGCGCGGCGCGGTCGGCCGTGTCGCAGGCGGTCAGGGACACCGAAGCCCCCGACGCGGTCAGCTCGTCCACCAGCTCGGCGGCGCTCGTGGCCTCGCGGCCCCGGCGGCTGGTCAGCAGGAGATGGCGTACGCCATGCTCGGCCACCAGGTGACGCGCCACCAAGGAGCCCAGCACCCCCGTGGCGCCGGTGATGAGGACCGTTCCCTCCGGGTCCCACAGCGGGGTGGCCGCGGGCTCGTCGTCCCGCTCCCCGCCCGACGTGGACGTGGCCGCGCGGGCCGCCGGGACCCGGGCGAGCCGTGGCACCAGCACCGCGCCGCCACGCACCGCCAGCTGCGGCTCGTCGCCCGACAGGGCCTGCGGCAGGGCGGCGAACGACGCCTCCTGGTCGTCCAGGTCGAGCAGCAGGAACCGGTCGGGATTCTCCGACTGCGCCGACCTCACGAGTCCCCACACCGCCGCGCAGGCCGGATCGGCGAGCGGCTCCCCGGGCCGGACACCGACCGCCCCACGGGTGACCAGCACCAGCCGGGACCGTCCGAACCGCTCATCGGCCGGCCACGACTGCACCAGCGCGAGCGCCCGGTGCGCCGCGGCACGCACCGCTTCCACGGACGGTGCCACGGCACGCACCGCCTCGGCGGTCGGAGAGAGGGAGGACACGGAGGCGAACACCAGATCCGGCGCCGTTCGCCCCGCCTCGATGGCCTCTCCCAGAGCGGACAGATCCGCATGCGTCTCGGCCAGGGCACCGGTCGTGCCCGCCGACTTGAGCGCCGCCGACAGCTCCGGGTCGCCTTCGGCGAGCACGGCCCAACGGCCGGGAGCGCCGGACGACGGGGACACGGCCGCGGGCGCCGTCCACTCCAGGCTGAAGAGCGACTCGTGGAAGGCACCATGCGCCGCACCGAGCTGGTCGCGGGCGACCGCACGGGTGACGAGCGAAGCCACCGAGGCCACCGGCTGCCCCGACTCGTCGAGCGCGGTCAGCGATACCGCGTCCGCCCCGGCCGGGGCCAGCCGCACCCGCAACGCGGACGCGCCGGTGGCATGCAACGCCACTCCGCTCCACGCGAACGGAAGCCGGACCCGTCCGGTACCGGACCCCTCGTCCCGGCGGACGTTGCCATCGGGCTCGGGGAGGCGGACGAAGCCGCCGAAAGCCATCGCGTGCAACGCGGCGTCCAGCAGGGCCGGGTGGAGGCCGAAGCGCTCGGCGTCCTGCCGTGCCTCCTCCGCCAGACGGACCTCGGCGAAGACCTCGTCGCCCTTGCGCCAGACGGCGCGCAGCCCCTGGAACGACGGCCCGTAGCCCAGCCCGGTCCGTGCGAACCGTTCGTAGAGCCCGCCGACATCCACCGCCTCAGCACCGGCCGGGGGCCATGCCTCCGGCTCAGTGGCGCGGTCGGCAGCCGCCGCCGAGGTGCCGCCGCTGCCGAGCACACCGGTGGCGTGCTGTGTCCAGGGGCCGTCCTCCGTCTGTGCGTACACACCGACCGAGCGCCGCCCCGCTTCGTCAGGACCGCCGACGGCGACCTGTAGCCGGACCGTACCCCGCTCTGGCAGCACCAGCGGTGCTCCCAGGGTCAGTTCGTCCACCCGTTCGCAGCCGACCGCGTCACCGGCCCGCATCAGCAACTCCACGAAGGCCGTGCCAGGCAGCAGCGTGACATCCGCCACCGCGTGGTCGGCGAGCCAAGGGTGGGTACGGAGCGAGAGCCGACCGGTGAGCAGGAAACCGTCCGAGTCGGGCAGTGGCACGGCGGCCCCCAACAACGGATGCCCCGCCGAATCCAGCCCCACCGATGCAACATCGCCAGTGACGTCGATGGCCTCGGACTCCAGCCAGAAGTGGGTGCGCTGGAAGGCATACGTCGGCAGAGCGACGCGCCGCGCGCCCGTCCCCGCGAACGTCCCCGCCCAGTCGACGGACGCGCCGCCCACGTAAGCCTCGGCCAGAGAGGTCATGAAACGCTCCAGGCCGCCTTCGTCGCGGCGCAGCGAACCGACGGAGGTGACGCGGGTGCCATGGTCCTCCGCCGTCTGCTCCACCCCCATGGTGAGGACCGGGTGGGCGCTGGCCTCGATGAACACCTGGAAACCGTCGGCGAACAGGGCGCGTACGGTCTCATCGAAACGGACCGTCTGGCGCAGATTCCGGTACCAGTACCCGGCGTCCAGCCCCGTGGTGTCCAGCACACCCGCGGTGACCGTGGAGTAGAACGGCACCGACGACGAGCGAGGAGCGATCCCCGCCAGCTCCCGCAGCAACTCGCCCTCGATTTCCTCCACATGGGCGCAGTGCGAGGCGTAATCCACCGGGATGCGACGCGCCCGGATCTCGTCCGCCTCGCATGCCGCCAGCAGCTCGTCCAACGCGTCCGTGTCACCGGACACCACGACCGCCGAGGGCCCGTTCACCGCCGCCACCGACAACCGCTCACCCCACCGGCCCAGCCGCTCCCGCACGGCCTCCACAGGCAGCGACACCGACACCATCCCACCGAGCCCCGACAACGCCCGCAGCGCCTTGCTCCGCAACGCCACCACCCGCGCCGCATCCTCCAACGACAACGCACCCGCCACACACGCCGCCGCGATCTCACCCTGCGAGTGGCCGATGACCGCCGCGGGCTCCACACCATACGAACGCCACAGCTCAGCCAGCGACACCATCACCGCCCACAACACGGGCTGCACGACATCCACCCGCTCCAGCGCCGCCGCATCACCCAGCACATCGCCCAGCGACCAGTCCACGAACGGCGCCAACGCCGCGGCACACTCACCCAACCGCTCCGCGAACACCGGCGAAGACTCCAACAACCCCGCCGCCATCCCCACCCACTGAGACCCCTGACCAGGGAAGACAAAGGCCGCACGGGTGTCGGAGCCGACCACGGCTCCCCGCACCACACCTGTCGCCTCACGGCCCTCGGCCAGTGCGGTCAGGCCGCTGACGAGCGCGGTACGGTCACCGCCCAGCACCACCGCCCGACGCTCGAACGCCGAGCGCGTGGTGACCAGCGACAGCCCGATGTCCATCACCGCCGGGCCGGTCTCCCCGGCCACGAGCGAGAGCAGTCGCCCGCCCTGCTCACGCACACCGGCATCGGACTTCGCCGACAGCACCCACGGCACCACGGTGGGCGCCAACTCCCCTGGCTCCTCGGAGCTTTGACCCTCGGCAGCCGTCGCCTGCTCGAGGATGATGTGCGCGTTGGTGCCGCTCAGGCCGAAGGAGGAAACCCCCGCCCGGCGTGGGCGGCCGGTCTCGGGCCAGGGCCTGGCCTCGGTGAGCAGTTCGACGGCTCCCGCCGTCCAGTCGATGTGCGACGACGGTTCGTCCACGCCCAGCGTCTGCGGCAGCAGACCATGCCGCATCGCGAGCACCATCTTCATGATGCCCGCGACCCCGGCCGCGGCCTGGGTGTGCCCGATGTTGGACTTGATCGAGCCGAGCCACAGGGGCTGCCCGTCGGCGCGTTCACGGCCGTATGTGGCCAACAGCGCCTGCGCCTCGATCGGATCGCCCAGCGTCGTACCCGTGCCGTGCGCCTCCACCGCGTCCACCTCGGCCGCCGACAGCCGCGCGTTCGCCAGCGCCGCCCGGATCACCCGCTGCTGGGACGGTCCGTTGGGCGCGGTGAGGCCGTTGCTCGCGCCGTCCTGGTTGACGGCGGAGCCGCGTACGACCGCCAGCACCTGGTGACCGTTGCGGCGCGCGTCCGACAGCCGCTCCAGCAGCAGCATGCC
The DNA here is from genome assembly GCF_042750115.1 of Streptomyces sp. NPDC059455. Lineage (NCBI taxonomy): Bacteria > Bacillati > Actinomycetota > Actinomycetes > Kitasatosporales > Streptomycetaceae > Streptomyces > Streptomyces sp. NPDC059455. The sequence continues at coordinate 8,208 of NZ_JBHYVB010000072.1, read as the reverse complement.
CACGCCCTCGCCCCAGCCTGTGCCGTCCGCGGCCGCGGCGAACGGCTTGCACCGGCCATCCGGCGCCAGCCCGCGCTGACGGCTGAACTCCACGAAGGTGGCGGGGGTGGACATCACCGCCACACCACCCGCCAGCGCCAGCGAGCACTCGCCCTGCCGCAGTGCCTGCGCGGCCAAATGCAGCGCCACCAGCGACGACGAACATGCGGTGTCGATGGTGACGGCAGGACCCTCGAGACCGAAGGTGTAGGCGACCCGCCCCGATGCGATGCTTCCGGACCCACCCGTGGCGAGGTAGCCCTCGGCGCCCTCGGGGACGCTCCGGAGCTGGGACCCGTAGTCGTGGTACATCAGGCCCGCGAAGACACCGGTCGCGCTGCCCCGAAGGGTCGTCGCGTCGATTCCGGCCCGCTCGAACGCTTCCCATGACGTCTCCAGCAGCAGCCGCTGCTGCGGGTCCATCGCCAGGGCCTCACGTGGCGAGATGCCGAAGAACGCCGGGTCGAACTCGCCGGCGGTGTGCAGGAAGCCGCCCTCCCGCGCATAGCTCTTGCCGTCCGCCTCCGGGTCGGGGTCGTACAGCCCCGCCACATCCCAGCCGCGGTTGACGGGGAAGCCGGAAATGGCCTCGTCGCCCGCCGCGAGCAGTCGCCACAGCTCTTCCGGGGACCGGGCGCCACCGGGGAATCGGCAGGCCATGCCGACGATCGCCACGAGGTCCTCGCCGGTGTCCGCCTTGCCGGTGGGCAGGGAGGGGTGAGCGGGACGTACGCCGTCACCTCCGCCGGTCAGCTCCTGGTGGAGATGGCGGGCCAGGGCGATCGGGTTCGGATAGTCGAACACCAGCGTGGCCGTGAGGCGCAGTCCGGTGGCCGTGCCCAGGCGGTTGCGCAGCTCCACCGCCGTCAGCGAGTCGAAGCCGAAGTCCTTGAAGGCACGGCCCGGCTCCACGGCGGCCGCCCCACCGTGGCCGAGCACCGTAGCCACGCAGCGCCGCACCAGGTCGAGCACCAGGCGTTCGCCGTCCTCCGACGACGCCGCGGCGGCGAGCCGTTCCCGAAGGTCACCCGCGGCACCGGTGCCCTCCGCCGCGGCCCGGCGCGCCATAGGCCGTACCAACTCCCGCATGATGTTGGGCACTTCGCCGTCGGCGCCACGTGCCTTGGCCGGGTCCAGCCGCATCGGGATGACCACGGGCAGTTCCCCGGCACATCCCGCGTCGAACAGGGCCAGGCCCTCCTCCGGCGACAGACCGTCCACTCCGGCCCGGCCCATACGACGCAGATCCGCCTCGGCCAGCCCGCCGGCCATTCCGTCGCGCTCGTCCCACAAACCCCAGGCGAGGGACACGCCCGGCAGCCCCGAGGCCCGGCGGCGCCGTATCAGCGCGTCGAGGAAGGCGTTGGCAGCCGCGTAGTTGGCCTGTCCGGCCGTGCCGAAGGTCCCGGCGGCCGAGGAGAACACGACGAACGCCGACAGGTCCATCGCCTCGGTCAGCTCATGCAGGGCCAGAGCCGCGTCCATCTTCGGGCGCAGCACCGCGTCCACGCGCTCCGATGTCAGCGATGCGATGACGCCGTCGTCGAGCACCCCGGCCGTGTGGACCACTCCGCGCAGCGGATGCGTTACGGAGACGCCCTTCACGACGGCGGTCAGGGCGTCCCGGTCGGCCACGTCGCAGGCGGCCCAGCCGACCGAGGCGCCCGCCGCCACCAGCTCGGCCTCCAGCGCGCGGGCGCCGGGGGCGTCCACGCCGCGACGGCTCACCAGCAGCAGATGGCGTACGCCGCGCTCGGCCACGAGGTGGCGGGCGACCAGCCTGCCCAGTGTGCCGGTGGCGCCGGTCACCAGGACCGTGCCTTCCGCGTCCCACGCCGCCGAGGACACCGCCGAGTGCGTCACGGCTTCGGCGGTCGGGGTGGCCCCGGTGGTCTCGGCAGCCGGGGCGGTCCCGGTGGTCCGCACTCGGCCCAGGCGGGGCGCTAGCAGCCGCCCGCCGCGCACGGCCACCTGGGGTTCGCCACTCGCCACCGCGGCGGACAGCAGGGAGAGGGCCCCGGGAGTCAGTGGCCGACGCCCGGCCTCGTGCTCCGGTTCCCGATCCCCACCGTCCAGGTCGACCAGGACGAACCGATCCGGGTGCTCGGTCTGCGCGGTCCGTACCAGGCCCCATGCGGCGGCGGCCGCGAGATCCACCACGGCGTTGTCGTTCTGGCTGCTCTCATCGTCCTCGACGGTCACCGCGCCATGCGTGGCGATCACCAGGCGCGATCCGGCGAACCGTTCCTCGGCCAGCCATCCCCGCACCAGCTCCAGCGTCCGATGGATCACGTCCCGTATCGCGTCGGCCTCGGCGGCGCGCACCGGCGGGACCACACACACCACCGCGGGAGGCACTGCCCCTTCGGCGCCGATCGCCTCCCCGAATGCCGCTATGTCGTGCCAGTCGACGCCGTCCAGCGGCGCCACCTCGGCCACGGCGCTCTCCACCGGCGTATCGGCGCCCGGCAGAACGCTCCAGTTCAGCTGGAAGAGGGACTGGTGCACCGCACCGCGCGCAGCGTTGACCTGCTCGGGGGAGACGGGGCGCGTCGCCAGCGAGTCCACTGTGGCCACCGGCGCACCGGTCCCGTCCGTCACCTCCATCGACAGCGCCATGCCATCGGGGCCGGTGGGGGTGAGGCGTACGCGCAGCATGGCAGCGCCCGCCGCGTACACCGACACCCCGCTCCATGAGAACGGCAGCCGGATCTCCTCCGACGTACCGGTGGCCGCGGCGCCCACGGCGTGCAGGGCGGCGTCCAGCAAGGCCGGGTGGAGGCCGAAGCGGCGCGGGTCCTGCTCCGCCTCGTCGGGCAGCGCGACCTCGGCGAACACCTCGGTCCCGCGCCGCCACACGCCACGCAGCCCCTGGAACGCCGGCCCGTACCGCAACCCCGATTCGGCAAGCCGCTCGTAGTGCCCGTCCAGCGCCACGGGTTCGGCGTCCCGCGGCGGCCATACGGAGACGGAGAGGGCGGAGAGGGCGGCGCGATCGGAGGCGGACGGCTCGGGCACGAGACCGCCCGTCGCGTGCCGAAGCCACGGCCCTTCCCCGCCGTCCTCGCGTGAGTGCACGGTCAGCACCCGGCGCCCCGAGTCATCGGCGTCGGAGACCGTCACCCGCACCTGTACGCCACCGTGCTCGGGCAGGACCAGCGGTGCCTCGAGCGTCAGCTCCTCCAGCCGGGGGCATCCGACGCGGTCGCCCGCGTGCAGCGCCAGCTCGACGAACGCCGTCCCAGGCAGCATCACCGCCCCCAGCACCTCATGGTCGGCCAGCCAGGCGTGGGTACGCGCGGACAGCCGACCGGTGAACAGGCATCCGTCGGAGTCGGGCAGCGTCACCGCGGCGCCAAGCAGCGGATGCTCCGCGGAACCGAGCCCCGCCGAGGCCATATCCGCCGCGGCCGCGGCCGACTCCAGCCAGTACCGCTCCCGCTGGAAGGCATACGTGGGCAGCTCGACGGTCCGGGGGTGCGCCGGTGCGAGCAAGGCCGCCCAGTCCACGAAGCGACCCCGGACATGGATGTGAGCCAGCGCTTCGAGCAGCGAGGCGGCCTCGTCACGACCGGTGCGAAGGGTCGGGGCGAAGATGGCGTCGGGAGCGCACTCCTGGCCCATGCCGGAGAGCACCCCGTCCGGGCCCAGCTCCAGTGAGGTCGTCACACCCGCCTCCGCGAGAGCCGCCATGCCGTCGGCGAAGCGCACGGTCTCACGGACGTGTCGTACCCAGTACTCGGCGGAGCACAGCGCATCGACGACAGCCACCAGGCCCGTCACGTTCGACACGACGGGGATACGCGGAGGCGCGTACGACAACCCCTCGGCCACCTGCCGGAACTCGGCCAGCATCGGCTCCATCAGGGGCGAGTGGAAGGCGTGGGAGACCCGCAGCCGCTTGGTCTTGACGCCCTGAGCCGCAAACTGCCCGGCAACCTCCATCACCGCTTCTTCCGCACCGGAGATCACGGTCGAGAGCGGACCGTTGACCGCCGCCACACTCACCTCAGCCTCACGACCGGCCAGGAGCGGCAGTACGTCGGCCTCAGCCGCCCGCACCGACACCATCACCCCACCCGACGGCAGCGCCTGCATCAACCGCCCACGTGCCACCACCAAGGCACACGCGTCCTCCAGTGACAACACCCCCGCCACATGCGCCGCCACCAGCTCACCGATCGAATGCCCTGCTACGAAGTCGGGTCGCACACCCCACGACTCCACCAACCGGAACAGCGCCACCTCCACCGCAAACAACCCACACTGCGTGAACGTGGTCTCATCCAGCCCCGCCGCGTCCCCACGGATCACCTCCCGCAGCGAACGCTCCAGCGCGCCCTCAAAGTGCCCACACACCTCATCGAACGCCTCCGCGAACACCGGGAACGCCTCGTACAACCCCTGGCCCATCCCGACCCGCTGACTGCCCTGACCCGAGAACAACACCGCCAACTTGCCCGGCACCGCCGAACCCTGAACCACACCCGGCGCCGGATCACCGATCGACAGCGCCTCCAGGCCATCGACAAGACCAGCCCGATCAGCGGCCAGCACCACAGCCCGATGCTCAAACGCGCTACGCGTCGTCGCCAACGACAGCGCCACATCCACGATGGGCAGCTCCGACCGTTCCCCCGCGAACGACGCCAGCCGACTCGTCTGCGCTCGCAGCGCGGGTTCGGACCGTCCCGAGACCACCCACGGCACCACAGAAGGCGCCAACGGCCTTGGCTCGTCAGAGGATTCGGCGTCGGACGGCGCCGTCGGCGCCTGCTCCAGGATGACGTGTGCGTTGGTGCCACTGATACCGAACGACGACACACCCGCACGCCGGGGACGGCCGGTCTCCGGCCACTCCACCGCATCCGTCAACAACTCCACCGCACCCGCCGACCAATCCACATGCGGCGACGGCTCATCGACATGCAACGTCTTCGGCAGCACGCCGTGCCGCATCGCCAGCACCATCTTCATCACACCCACCACACCGGCCGCCGCCTGCGTATGGCCGATGTTCGACTTGATCGCACCCAGCCACAGCGGCCGCTCCCCGGCCGCCCGCTCCTGGCCGTACGTCGCCAGCAACGCCTGCGCCTCGATCGGGTCACCAAGCCTCGTACCCGTACCGTGTGCCTCTACCGCGTCCACCTCAGCGGCCGACAGCCGAGCGCTCTCCAACGCCGCCCGGATCACCCGCTGCTGCGACGGACCATTCGGCGCCGACAGCCCATTGCTCGCACCGTCCTGATTCACCGCGGAACCACGCACCACCGCCAGCACCCGATGGCCATGACGCCGTGCGTCCGACAGCCGCTCCAGCAGCAGCACCCCCGCGCCCTCGGCGAACCCGGTGCCGTCCGCCGCGCCCGCGAAGGCCCTGCACCGCCCGTCCGCCGACAGCCCGCGCTGCCAGCTGAACTCCACGAACAGACCCGGTGTCGACATCACCGTCACACCACCCGCGAGCGCGAGCGAGCACTCGCCCCGCCGCAGCGCCTGCGTCGCCAGGTGCAACGCCACGAGCGACGAGGAACACGCGGTGTCCACCGTGACCGCCGGGCCCTCGAAGCCGAAGGTGTAGGAGACCCGCCCCGTGACGATGCTGCCCGCGCTGGGGGCGCCAGGGCCACCGCCCGGGCCCTGCAACAGCCCGTAGTCGTGATGCATCACACCGGCGAAGACCCCGGTCTGGCTGCCACGCAGGGTCGCCGGGTCGATACCGGCCCGCTCCAGCGCCTCCCACGACGTCTCCAGCAGTAGCCGCTGCTGCGGATCCATCGCCAACGCCTCACGCGGCGAGATCCCGAAGAACGCAGGATCGAAATCACCCGCGTCGTACAGGAAGCCACCCTCGCGGGCATAGCTCTTCCCCGCGGCGTCCGGGTCCGGATCGTACAGCCCCTCCACATCCCAGCCACGGTCTTCCGGGAAGGCGGAGACGGCATCCGTGCCGCGCTCCAGGAGCTGCCACAGCTGCTCCGGCGTCCGTACCCCACCGGGGAAGCGGCAGCTCATCGCCACGATCGCGATGGGCTCGTCATGGGCGGCGAGCGTGCCCGTACCGGCGGCGCCGGACGGAGAGACCGACTGGGTGGCGCCCTGGTACGCCTCGACCAGCTCGGAGCGCAGATGGCGCGCGATCACCACGGGCGTGGGGTAGTCGAAGACGAGGGTGGCGGGCAGCCGCAGCCCAGTGGCCGTGTTCAGCCGGTTGCGCAGTTCGACGGCCGTCAGCGAGTCGAACCCGAGCTCCTTGAACGCACGCCCCACCTCGATGGAGTCGGCCCCCGCGTAGCCAAGCACCTCAGCGACGTGGGTGCACACCAGGTTCAGCAGGACTTCGTCCTGTTCGTCCGCCGACAGGGGCGCAAGCCGCCGCCACAGTTCCGACTCGCCCGCGCCACCGCCGGCCGGCCGCACGGTACGACGCGTGGGAACGGACAGCAGATCGCCGAGCAGGGTGGGCACCGCGCCGGACGCCGCCTGGGCGCGGAGGGCCGGGAGGTCCAGGCGTACAGGCAGCAGGACGGGCTGCGCCATGGTCCCGGAAGCGTCGAACAGTTCAAGGCCCTCTTCCGACGTCAGCGGGGCGATGCCGCCGCGTCGCATGCGCCGTACGTCCTCGTCGGCCAGGTGGCCCGTCATTCCGCTGCGCTCGGCCCAGAACCCCCAGGCCAGCGAGACGGCGGGCAGGCCGAGCGCGCGTCGGTGTGCCGCCAGGGCGTCGACGTAAGCGTTCGCCGCGGCGTAGTTGCCCTGTCCGGCACCGCCGAACGTGCCGGCCGCGGAGGAGAACATCACGAACGCTGCCAGGTCCATTTCCCGGGTCAGCTCGTGCAGGTGGAAGGCGGCATCGACCTTGGGGCGCAGCACCGTGTCGACACGCTCGGGAGTCAGCGTCTCGATGACACCGTCGTCCAGCACACCGGCCGCGTGCACCACACCACGCAACGGACGATCCACCGGAATACGCGCCAGCACACCCGCCAACGCCTCACGGTCGGCGACATCGCAGGCCGCCGTGGTCACCGAGGCGCCAAGCCCGGCCAGCTCGGCCTCCAACTCCACCGCACCAGCCGCCTCCCGGCCCCGCCGAGAGACCAGCACCAGATGCCGCACCCCACGCTCAGCCACCAAATGCCGCGCCACCAAACCACCCAACGTTCCCGTGGCACCGGTCAACAGAACCGTGCCCTCGGGATCCCACCCAAAGCCCGGCCCAGCTCCCTCAGCAGAAACCGCAGGAACAACGGCACGCGACAACCGAGGCGCCAGGACCTTCCCGGAACGGACCGCCACCTGAGGTTCCGCACACGACAGCACCTCCTGAAGCACACCGGCCGACACCGGCACGTCATCCACATCCACCAGAACGAACCGATCCGGATGCTCAGCCTGAGCCGACCGCACCAAACCCCACACCGCGGCAGCCGCCACACCCGGCACATCCTCACCCGCCACGGCCGCCACCGCACCCCGCGTCACCACCACCAACCGCGAACCGGCAAACCGCTCCTCCCCCAACCACCCCTGCACCACGCCCAGAGCACGATGGGCCATCCCCCGTGCCTCGGCCGGGTCGCCGGCGCGGGCTCCGGAATCGGCCGTGAAGGAGACCAGAACGGTGTCGGGGGCAGCCATACCGTCGTTCATGGCCTGGATCAGATCCGTCAGTTCCGGATACGTGGTGTCATCCGCGCCGCTCAAGGCGTCAAGGTGCGGTGCCACGCTCCCGAGCGACGCCCACCGGCCGGTGGCCGCGGGGGCTCCATGCTGGGCGGGAACCTCACGCCATATGGTGTGGAACAGCGCGTCATGCGTCACATTCCGCGCGGCGCGGAGCTGCTCAGGGGTCACCGTACGGGTCACCAGCGACGCCACCGAGGCCACCGGCGCCCCGGTGGTGTCAGCGAGGAGGAGCGAAACCGCGTCCGGTCCGGCGGGAGCGAGCCGTACGCGCAGGGTGTCCGCGCCCGTCGCGTACAGGGACACACCGCTCCAGACGAACGGTAGTCCGGGGCCCGGGCGGGAAGAGTCCTGTGCCGAGTCGTCCCCTCCCAATGCCGCGGTGTGCAGGGCGGCGTCGAGGAGTGCCGGGTGCAGACCGAAACGGCCCGCCTCCGCCCGCTGCTCCTCCCCAAGCGCCACCTCAGCGAACACCTCATC
>NZ_JBHYVB010000071.1:41206-49302 GCF_042750115.1 Streptomyces sp. NPDC059455 | reverse complement strand
GGCGGAGGGGATCCGGGCTCGCCGGATCCCCGTGGACTATGCCTCGCACTGCGCTCATGTCGAGGCCATCGAGGGCGAGCTTCAGCAGGCCCTCGCGGGAATCGCCCCGCGCTCCTCGTCGGTGCCGTTCTACTCGACGGTGACCGGCGGGGTGCTGGACACGGCCGGTCTGGACGCCGCGTACTGGTACCGGAATCTGCGTCAGACGGTGCGTTTCGACGAGACCGTACGGGTGCTTCTCGGCGAGGGATTCCAGACGTTCGTGGAGGCCAGCGCGCATCCGGTGCTGACCATGGGCATCGAGCAGACGGCCGAGGACCACGGCACCCCCGTGGCGGCCATCGGCTCGCTGCGCCGCGACGAAGGCGGCCTGGGCCGGTTCCTGACCTCTCTGGCCGAGGCCCATGTCGGCGGTATAGCCGTCGACTGGCGGACGGTGTTCGCCGGGACCGGTGCGCACCCCGTCGACCTGCCGACCTACGCCTTCCAGTATCAGCGCTACTGGCTGGACGCCAACCCGGTTGTCGAGGCGGCGGCCGGTGACGGCTTGAGCGTGGACGCGGTGGACGCGCGCTTCTGGGAGGCGGTGGAGCGCGAGGACCTGGAGGCGCTGACACGGACGCTGGAGGTGGCGGACGAGGAGCAGCAGTCGTCGTTGACGGCGTTGCTTCCGGCGCTGTCGTCCTGGCGCCGTCAGCGGCGTGAGCAGAACACGGTGGACGGCTGGCGTTACCAGGCGGTCTGGAAGCCCCTGGCATCCGGGTCCGAGACCACGCTCTCGGGCACCTGGCTCGTGGCCTTTCCGGAAGGCCGTGGTGACGATGTATTGGTCGCCACCGTGCTGGATGGGCTGGCCGGGCGCGGTGCGCATGTGGTTCGCGTAGCCGTCGGGGCGGCGGATGACCGTGAGGTGATTACGGAGCGGCTGCGCGTGGCCCTCGATGGAGTGGCGGCGGAGCCGTCGGGCGTGGCGGGTGTGTTCTCGCTGCTGGGGCTGGACGAGTCGGCACATGAGACCTTCGAGGTGGTCCCGGCCGGGCTGGCGGCGACGGTGGGCCTGGTCCAGGCGCTGGGCGATGCGGATGTGGTGGCTCCGCTGTGGTGCGGCACCCGGGGCGCGGTGTCGGTGGGGCGTTCCGACCGGCTGGTGAGCCCGGTGCAGTCGATGGTGTGGGGCCTGGGCCGGATCCTGGAGGCGGAGTACCCCCAGCGCTGGGGCGGCGTCGTGGACCTGCCCGAGACCATGGACGACCGCGCGATGACCCGTCTGACCGGAGTGCTGACCGCCGCGGAGACCGAGGACCAGGTCGCGGTGCGCGGGTCCGGCGTCTTCGCCAAGCGGCTGGTGCGGGCCTCCGCGCCCGAGGCCACGGCCGCGGACGGCTGGCGTCCGAACGGTTCGGTGCTGGTGACCGGTGGTACGGGTGCGCTGGGCGGCCATGTGGCCCGCTGGCTGGCGCGTGCGGGTGCCGAGCATCTGGTGCTCACGAGCCGCAGTGGTATGGAGGCCGAGGGCGCCGCCGAGTTGAAGGCGGAGTTGGAGGCACTGGGTGCCCGGGTGACGGTGGCGGCGTGCGACGCGGCCGACCGTGAGGCGCTGGCCGCTGTGCTGGACGCGATTCCGCGGGAGTTCCCGCTGACGGCCGTGGTGCATACGGCCGGTGTGCTGGACGACGGTGTGGTCGACGCACTGACGGTGCGTCGGGCGGCCGGGGTGCTGCGTCCGAAGGTGGACGCGACCCGGAATCTGCATGAGCTGACCGCGGGGATGGATCTGTCGGCGTTCGTGCTGTTCTCCTCGGCGGCGGCCACATTGGGCGGTCCGGGTCAGGGGAGTTACGCGGCGGGTAACGCCTATCTCGACGCGCTGGCGTCGCAGCGGCGCGCGGATGGCCTTCCGGCCACGTCCATCGCCTGGGGCGCTTGGGACGGAGGCGGCCTCGTCACGGATGAGGTCGGCGAGCAGATGAGCCGGTCGGGGATTCTGGCCATGTCCCCCGAGCTGGCGATTTCGGCGCTGCAGCAGGCCCTGGACCACGACGAGACGTTCCTCGCGGTCGCGGACATCGACTGGACGCGTCTCGATGCCGACTCTCCCGACGCTCCCCTCTTCCGCCAGTTGCGCAGCGCGCAGAGTGCGACCACGGAGAAGCAGCCCACGGCGGGCAGTGCCGTCCCCGGGCGGGCGGAACTTCACAACCAACTGGAAGCCATGTCTCGGGAGAAGCGCGAAGGGGCGCTGCGGGATCTGGTGCGCGCCCAGGCCGCCGATGTCCTCGCTCACGACAGCGCGGACGCGGTCGCGTCGGACCGCGCCTTCCGCGACCTCGGCTTCGACTCGCTGACCGCCGTCGAACTGCGCAACCGGATCGGCGCGGCGACCGGGCTGCGGCTGCCGGTCAGCCTGGTCTTCGACTACCCCACGCCCATTGTGCTGGCACGGTTCCTGAACGGCGAGATGTTCGGCACCGAGGAAGGCGGCGCCGCCAAGACGGCGCCGGCCCGCTCGAAGTCGTTCGATGAGCCCATCGCGATCGTGGCGATGAGCTGCCGGTTCCCGGGCGGTGTGCGGACCCCTGAGCAGCTGTGGGACGTGGTGAACGCCGGGGTCGACACGATCTCCGGGTTCCCCGACGACCGTGGCTGGGACCTCGAGGGGCTGTACGACCCCGACCCCGACAAGCCGGGCACGACCACCGCCAGCACCGGCGGATTCCTCGACAACGTCTCCGACTTCGACCCGGACTTCTTCGGGATCTCGCGGCGTGAGGCCCTGGCCATGGACCCCCAGCAGCGGCTGCTGCTGGAGACGTCCTGGGAGGCGTTCGAGCGCGCCGGCATCGACCCGGCCGCGTTGCGTGGCAGCCAGGCGGGCGTCTTCATCGGCTCCAACTACCAGGACTACGGCGGCCGGGCCGTCAGCGCGCCGGACGGGGTGCAGGGCTATCTCGGACTCGGCAGCGCGTCGAGCGTCGCCTCCGGCCGCCTCTCCTACACCTTCGGCTTCGAGGGCCCGGCCATGACGGTGGACACCGCGTGCTCGTCGTCGCTGGTCGCCTTGCACCTGGCCTGCCAGTCGCTGCGGCAAGGCGAATGCGACATGGCGCTGGCCGGCGGTGTGACGGTCATGGTCACGCCGGGCACGTTCGTCGAGTTCAGCGCCCAGCGTGTGCTGTCGCCGGACGGGCGGTGCAAGGCGTTCTCCGCCGAGGCCGACGGCACGGGCTGGTCCGAGGGCGTGGGCCTGCTGCTGGTCGAGCGGCTGTCGGACGCCCGGCGCAACGGCCACCAGGTGCTGGCCGTCGTCCGGGGGTCGGCCATCAACCAGGACGGCGCGTCCAACGGCCTGACGGCGCCGAACGGCCCGTCGCAGCAGCGGGTGATCGGCAAGGCTCTGGAGTACGCGGGCCTGTCGACCGCCGACGTGGACGCGGTGGAGGCCCATGGCACGGGCACCTCGCTCGGTGATCCGATCGAGGCGCAGGCACTGATGGCCACGTATGGTCAGGGGCGGCCGGCGGACCAGCCGCTGTGGCTGGGCTCCATCAAGTCCAACATCGGGCACACGCAGGCGGCCGCGGGTGTGGCCGGGGTCATCAAGATGGTGATGGCCATGCGGGAGGGCGTGCTGCCGAAGACGCTCCACGCGGACGAGCCCTCGCCGCACATCGACTGGACCAGCGGCGCGGTGTCCCTCCTGACCGAGGCGACCCCGTGGCCGGAGACGGACCGCCCGCGCCGGGCGGCTGTGTCGTCCTTCGGGATCAGCGGCACCAACGCGCACACGATCATCGAGGCGGCCGACGCCGTCGAGTCGCCGTCGCCGGAGACGGGGGGCGAGGCCACCGGTTCCCCGGTCGGCATCGCGGTGGTTCCGTGGCTGCTCTCCGGCGGCAGCCCGGACGCGCTGAGCGCTCAGGCCGGGCGACTGCGCGAGTTCGACGGTGTGGGAACCGCACACGCCAATGGCCTCGCCGACATCGGCTATTCGCTGGCGACGACACGTTCCGCCCTGCCCTACCGCGCGGTTGTGGTCGCCGAGGAGCCGGCGCAGTTCCGGTCCGGACTCGACGCGCTGGCGGAGGGCAGGAACGCGGCCACGCTGATCCAGGGCATGGCCCGGGCCGAGCACAAGACGGCGTTCCTGTTCTCGGGCCAGGGCGCGCAGCGGCTCGGCATGGGACGGGAGCTGTACGACGCCTTCCCGGTGTTCGCCCAGGCTCTGGACGAGGTGTGCGCCCATCTCGATGTGCTGCTCGACCGTCCGCTCACCGAGGTGATGTTCGCGGCCGAGGACAGCGCGGACGCCGAGCTGCTGAACCGGACGGCGTTCACCCAGCCGGCGCTGTTCGCCATCGAGGTGGCGCTGTTCCGGCTGCTGGAGCACTGGGGTGTCACCCCGGATGTGCTGATCGGCCACTCCATCGGTGAGGTTGCCGCCGCGCATGTGGCGGGTGTCTTCTCGCTGGAGGACGCGTGCGCGCTGGTGGCGGCCCGTGGTCGGCTGATGCAGGCGCTGCCGGAGGGCGGCGCGATGGTGGCCGTTCAGGCGCCCGAGGAGGAGATCGCGGCGTCGCTGGCCGGTCGTGAGGCCGAGGTGAGCATCGCCGCCATCAACGGCCCGACTTCCGTGGTCATCGCGGGCGATGAGGCCGCGGTGCTGGAGATCGCCGGACAGTGTGAGCGAGAGGGTCGTAAGACGCGTCGCCTGCGCGTCAGCCACGCCTTCCACTCCCCGCGCATGGACGGGGTGCTCGGTGACTTCCGTAAGGTCGTCGAGGGGCTGTCGTTCGCTCCGCCGACCCTCTCCCTGGTCTCCAACGTCACCGGCACGTCTGCCGACACGGATGAGGTGTGTTCGCCGGAGTACTGGGTGCGCCATGTGCGGGAGGCGGTGCGGTTCGCGGACGGGGTACGGACCCTGGAGAAGCTGGGCGTGACGTCGTTCGTGGAGGTGGGCCCGGACGGTGTGCTCACCGCGATGGCCCAGGACTGCCTGGCGGCTGAGGAGCCCGATGGCGGGTCCGCTCCCTCCCTCGTGCCCGTGCTGCGCAAGGACCGGCCCGAGATCCAGTCGCTGACCATGGCGCTGGCCGAACTCCACGTCCACGGCACCACGGTGAAGTGGGACGCGGTGTTCGCCGGGCGTGGCGCCCGGCGGGTGGAGCTGCCCACCTACGCCTTCCAGCGGCAGCGCTACTGGCTCGAAACGGCGCCGGCCGCCGGCGGGGATGTGACCTCGGCGGGGCTGGACTCGCCCGACCACCCGCTCCTCGGCGCCGCCGTCGCCCTGGCCGACACCGACTCCTACCTGTTCACCGGCCGCCTGTCCGTCGCCACTCAGCCGTGGCTGGCCGACCATGTCTTCGCGGAGACCGTTCTCTTCCCGGGCACGGCCTTCGTGGAAGTGGCCCTGCGCGCCGCGGAGCAGGTGGGCTGTGAGCGGCTGGATGAGCTGACCATCGAGATGCCGCTGGTCCTGCCCGAACGGGGCGCGGCCCAGATCCAGCTCACCGTGGGCGAGCCGGACGAGTCCGGAGCCCGTTCGCTCAACCTGTACTCCAGGCCCGAGGACGCCCAGCCGGACGGCCCCTGGACACGCCACGCGACCGGCCTGCTCACCAGGGACCCGTCCACCACGGCACTGGAGTCCGTGGCCGCCGACTTCGCCGTGTGGCCGCCCGCGGAGGCGCAGCCGATCGACGTGGCCGACCTCTACGACCAGTTCCTCGATGTCGGCTTCGCCTACGGCCCGGCCTTCCAGGGGCTGCGAGCCGCCTGGCGCCGTGGCGACGAGATCTTCGCCGAGGTCGTCCTGCCCGAGACGCAGGAGACCGAGGCCGCGCGGTACGGCCTGCACCCGGCGCTGCTCGACGCCTCGCTGCATACCTTCGCGTTCAAGTCCTCCGGCACCGATGGCAGCGCCCTTCCGTTCTCGTGGAACGGGGTGACCCTCCACACCGGTGGTGCGTCCGCGCTGCGCGTACGGCTTGGGAGCGTCGGCGAGGACGCGGTCTCCCTGCACGCCACCGACACCTCCGGGGCACTCGTCGCCTCGGTCGACTCCCTCGTACTGCGGCCCGTGGCCCCGGAGCAGGTGAACTCCGTCCAGCCGTACGAGTCGCTGTACCAGCTCGAATTGGTGCCCGTGGACATGTCCCGCGCCCAGGAGACGAGCGGCGGGGCGGCCGGGCGCTGGGCGCTCGTCGGGCCCGACCAGGCTGAGGTGACCGGCGTCCTCGGATCGGCCGGAGTCACCGTGGACACCTACCCGGACCTCGCGGCCCTGGCCGAGGCCATCGGCGGGGGCGCGACCGCGCCCGATGTCGTCCTGGCCCCCACCGTGTCCTGTAGCCGCCGGACGCAAGCCCTGGCGGAGGCGGTACGGGAAGTCAGCCACTACGCCCTCGGCCTGCTCAAGAGCTGGCTGGTCGACGATCGCTTCGGCGCCTCCCGCCTGGTGTTCCTCACCCGGGGAGCCATCGCCGCGGGCGACGATGCCGATGTGGCCGACCCCGCCGGCGCGGCCGTCTGGGGCCTGGTGCGCTCGGCTCAGTCCGAGAACCCCGACCGGTTCGTCCTGGTCGACCTGGACGGCCAGGAAGGCTCACGCCGGATCCTCCCGGCGGTGCTCGCCACCGACGAGCCGCAGGCCGTGGTCCGCGAGGGCACGGTGCTCGGCCAGCGCATGGCCCGGGTCTCCTCGGGCACCGCGCTGCTGCCGCCCGCTGGGGTGCGCGAATGGCGGTTGGACATGCACACCAAGGGGATCTTGGAGAATCTGGAGCTGCTGCCCTGCCCCGATGCCGCCGAAGCCCTGGGCGAGAACGAGATCAGGGTCGAGATGCGCGCGGCGGGCCTGAACTTCCGCGATGTGCTCAACGCCCTGGGGATGTACCCCGGACAGGCCGGGCCGCTCGGTACCGAGGGCGCCGGTGTGGTGACCGAGGTCGGCTCCGCGGTCAAGGACCTGGTGCCGGGCGACAAGGTGATGGGCATCTTCAGCGGGTCGTTCGGCCCGGTTGCGAGCACCGACCGGCGGTACGTCGCCCGGGTCCCGGAGGGCTGGACGTTCGAGCAGGCGGCTTCCACGCCGATCGTGTTCCTGACGGCCTATTACGCCATGGTGGATCTGGGTGGTCTGCAGGCCGGTCAGTCGGTGCTGGTGCATTCGGCGGCCGGTGGTGTGGGCATGGCCACGCTGCAGTTGGCACGGCACCTCGGGGCCGAGGTCTTCGGCACCGCGAGTGAGGGCAAGTGGGACACTCTGCGGTCGCTGGGTCTGGATGACGAGCACATCGCGTCGTCGCGGACGCTGGACTTCGAGAGGCGCTTCCTCGATGTGACCGGCGGGCGTGGCATGGACGTGGTGCTGGACGCGCTGGCGCGGGAGTTCGTGGACGCGGGTCTGCGTCTGCTGCCGCGCGGCGGCCGGTTCCTGGAGATGGGCAAGACCGACGTCAGGGTGCCGGAGGAGGTGGCCGCCGAATACGGGGTCTCCTACCAGGCGTTCGACCTGATGGAGGCGGGGCCCGATCGCATCCAGGAGATGTGGGGCGAGCTGATTTCGCTGTTCGAGGGCGGGGTGCTGCGGCCGCTGCCGGTGCGCTCCTGGGATGTGCGCAGGGCGCCCGAGGCGTTCCGCTTCATCAGCCAGGCCCGGCATACGGGCAAGGTGGCGCTGACCATTCCGAGGACGCTGGACGGTCCGGGGACGGTGCTGATCACGGGTGGTACGGGTGGTCTGGGTGCGTTGCTGGCCCGTCATCTGGTGGTGGAGCACAAGGTTGAGCGTCTGGTGCTGACGAGTCGTCGTGGCGTGGAGGCGCCGGGTGCGGCGGAGTTGGTGGCGGAGCTGGCCGGGCTGGGGGCCGAGGTGGAGGCGGTGGCGTGTGATGTCGCCGACCGCGACTCCCTCGCCGCGCTTCTGGCCTCCCTGCCGGCCGAGCACCCGCTCACCGCCGTGATTCACACCGCCGGTGTGCTGGACGACGGCGTCGTCGAGGCACTCACTCCCGAGCGCGTCGACCGTGTGCTGCGGCCCAAGGTCGACACGGGGCTCACACGCCACCAGCGGGCCCCCCGCCGCCTCCCGT
>NZ_JBHYVB010000071.1:20418-41196 GCF_042750115.1 Streptomyces sp. NPDC059455 | reverse complement strand
TCCCCCACCCGGACACCGCGGTGATTGACCCGGCGGGGGTGCGCGACGACGCCGTGTCGGACGAACTCAATCCCCTGGTCGAGGTCCGTGTGCTGCGGCCCAAGGTCGACGCGGTGCTCAACCTGCACGAGCTGACCGCCGGCCTCGACCTGTCCGCGTTCGTGCTCTTCTCCTCGCTGTCCGGGATGCTCGGCGGCCCGGGCCAGGCCAACTACGCCGCCGCCAACGCCTTCCTGGACGCGTTCGCGCACCGGCGCCGGGCCGAGGGCCTTCCCGCCCAGTCACAGGCCTGGGGGCTGTGGGAGAAGCTCAGCGGCATGACGGGCAAGCTGGACGAGGCCAATACGCGGCGCATCGCCCGGGACGGAGTGATCCCGATGGCCTCCGAGGAGGCCCTGGCCCTGTTCGACGCCGCTTGCGGCATCGACGCGGCCATCCTGGTCCCGGCACGGCTCGACGCCTCGGCGTGGCGAGCCCAGGACGTGCCGATCCCGGCCCTGCTGCGAGGCATCATCCGGGCCACGGCTCGGCGCGGCCCCGCGAGGACGTCCACGGGCGGTTCCGGCGCCGACCCCGCCGACCTGCGTCGCCGTATCGGCTCGATGAAGCCCGCGGCGCGGCAGCAGGCGCTCCTGGAACTGGTGGCCGAGCACGCGGCCATGGCGCTGGGCCACGACGACGCTCGCATGATCGCCCCCGACCGCGGATTCCTCGATCTCGGCTTCGACTCGCTGACCGCGGTCGGACTGCGCAACCGGCTGGGCACGGTGACCGGCCTTCGGCTGCCCGCCACCCTGCTGTTCGACTACACGACGTCCAAGGCGCTGGCCGGGTATCTGGCGGAAGAACTCGTCACGGAGGAGCCGGAAGCATCGGTGGTGCTGCCGGTCCTGTCGGAGCTGGAGAAGCTGGAGAGCTCCTTTGCCGAGGTGGTGGCGGACGAAGCCGCGAGGACACGCCTCACAACACGCCTGCAGCAGGTGCTGGCGAAGCTGGCCGCAGGGCAGCAGACACAGACGACGAACGGTGGGGTCGCTGCCGCCGACAAGTTCGAGTCGGCGACCGACGACGAGATCTTCGACTTCCTCGACGAGGAGCTCGGAACGTCGTGACCGATACCCACCCCGTCCCTGGAAGTTACCGGCTGAAGGCTTTCAACCCCCGGTCTTGGGGTTCTCAGAGGAGTGACAAGAGGCAGTGAGCGACACCAAACTGCGCGATTACCTCAAGCGCGCGACGGCCAGTCTGCACGAGACTCGTCAGGAGCTGCGGGAACTCAAGGACAGGGACACGGAACCCATCGCGATCGTCGGCATGGGGTGCCGGTATCCCGGTGGGGTGGAGTCTCCGGAAGACCTGTGGGACCTGGTCGCCTCGGGCACTGACGCCATCTCCGCCTTCCCCGTGGACCGGGGATGGGACGAGGACCTGTACGACCCGGACCCGGAGAAGCCGGGCAAGAGCTACACCCGTGAGGGTGGGTTCGTGTACGACGCGAGCGGCTTCGACGCCGCGTTCTTCGGCATGAGCCCGCGCGAGGCGCTGGCGACCGATCCGCAGCAGCGGCTGCTGCTGGAGACCTCGTGGGAGGCGCTGGAGCGGGCGGGTATCGACCCGGCGTCCGTGCGCTCCAGCCGCACCGGCGTGTTCGTCGGTGTGCTTTACAACGACTACGGTTCTCGTATCCAGTCGATACCGGAGGGTTTCGAAGGCCACCTGGGCAACGGCAGCGCCGGAAGCGTCGCGTCCGGTCGCATCTCCTACACCTTCGGCTTCGAGGGCCCCGCGGTGACCGTGGACACGGCGTGCTCGTCGTCGCTCGTGGCGCTGCACCTGGCCGTGCAGGCGCTCCGCAAGGGCGACTGCTCGCTGGCGCTCGCCGGAGGCGTGTCCATGATGGCGACGCCACAGGCGTTCATCGAGTTCAGCCGTCAGCGGGGACTTTCCGCCGACGGCCGGTGCAAGCCGTTCTCGAACGAGGCGGACGGCACGGGCTGGTCCGAGGGCGTGGGGATGCTGCTCCTGGAGCGGCTGTCGGACGCGCGGCGCAACGGACACCAGGTACTGGCGGTGGTACGGGGCGTCGCCGTGAACCAGGACGGGGCGAGCAGCCGGTTGACTGCGCCGAACGGTCCCTCGCAGCAGCGGGTGATCCGCGACGCACTGCGGAACGCGGGCCTGTCGGCGGCCGATGTGGACGCGGTGGAGGCGCACGGCACGGGTACGACGCTGGGTGACCCGATTGAGGCGCAGGCTCTGCTGGCCACCTACGGCAAGGAGCGCCGTGGGGCGGACCGGCCGCTGTGGCTGGGGTCGTTGAAGTCGAACATGGGGCACACCCAGGCGGCCGCCGGCGTGGGTGGCGTCATGAAGATGGTGCTGGCGATGCGGCATGGTGTGCTGCCGAAGACGCTGCATGTCGGCGTTCCGTCGGAGCATGTGGACTGGTCGGCGGGGGCGGTCGAGTTGTTGACCGAGTCGCGGGTGTGGCCGGAGACGGGGGAACCGCGCAGGGTTGGTGTGTCGTCGTTCGGTGTGAGCGGGACCAACGCGCATGTGATCCTGGAGCAGGCTCCGGAGGTCGAGGCGGAGGTTGCCGAGGAGTCTGCCGGTGGTGGTGTCGCGGGTCCGGTGGCGTGGGTGGTGTCGGGCAAGAGTGACGTCGCGTTGCGGGCGCAGGCCGGGCGGTTGCGGGAGTTCGTGGCGGAGCGTCCGGAGCTGGGTGCCGCCGATGTGGCGCACTCCCTCGCGACGGCCAGGTCCGCGTTCCAGTACCGGGCCGTGGTGACCGGGACCGGCCGGGAGGAACTCCTCGAGCGCCTGGGTGCGTTGGCCGAGGATGCCAAGGCACCGGGCGTGGTTCGCGCGAGCGCCGTCGAGGCACCGGGCCGTTCGGTGTTCGTCTTCCCCGGCCAGGGGGCGCAGTGGGTCGGCATGGCCGTGGGGCTGCTGGAGTCTTCGCCGGTGTTCGCGGAGGCGATCGGTGAGTGTGAGTCGGCTCTGTCGGCGTATGTGGACTGGTCGTTGACGGATGTGCTGCGTGGGGTTGAGGGTGCTCCTGGTTTTGACCGGGTGGATGTGGTGCAGCCGGTGTTGTTCGCGGTGATGGTGTCGTTGGCGAAGTTGTGGCGTTCGGTGGGTGTGGAGCCGGATGCGGTGATGGGGCACAGTCAGGGTGAGATCGCGGCGGCGTGTGTGGCGGGTGCGTTGTCGCTGGAGGATGCCGCGAAGGTGGTGGCGTTGCGGTCGCAGGCGATCGCGGTGGGTCTTGCGGGTCGTGGTGGCATGGTGTCCGTCGGACTGCCGGTCGACCAGGTGGAAGAGCGTCTCGCCCGGTGGGGCGGTGCGATTTCCGTCGCGGCGGTGAACGGTCCGGGGTCGGTCGTGGTGTCGGGTGACCCGGGTGCGCTGGATGAGATGGTCGCCCAGCTGGAGGGCGAGGAGGTCCGGGTCCGCCGGGTTCCGGTGGACTACGCCTCGCACTCGGCGCATGTGGAGTCGATCCGTGAGGAGTTGCTGAAGGTTCTGGCGGATATCGCGCCGCGTTCGTCGGAGGTGCCGTTCTACTCGACGGTGTCCGGTGAGCTGGTGGACACCGCCGGTCTGGACGCGGAGTACTGGTACCGCAACCTGCGGCAGACGGTCGAGCTGGAGGCCACCACTCGCACGCTGCTGGATGCCGGCCACACCGCGTTCATCGAGGTGAGCCCGCATCCGGTGTTGACCCTGCCGGTGCAGCAGACCGTGGAGTCCGCTGAGGCGCAGGCGGTGGTCGTCGGCACGCTGCGACGGGACGAGGGTAGTCCTGAGCGGTTCCTGACCTCTGCCGCCGAGCTCTATGTCAGCGGGGTCGGCGTCGATTGGCGGAAGGTGTTCGCCGGCCACGGTGCCCGCCGCGTGGAATTGCCGACGTATGCCTTCCAGCGGGAGCGCTTCTGGCTCGAAGCGCCTGCGGGGGTGGGCGATGTAAGTTCGGTGGGGTTGGGCTCGCTGGGGCATCCGTTGCTGGGTGCGGTGGTGTCGTTGGCCAGTGGTGGCGGGGTGCTGCTGAGCGGGCGGCTGTCCTTGGCCACGCATGGGTGGCTGGCGGATCATGCCGTACACGGGGTGGTGTTGCTGCCCGGGACGGCGTTCATGGAGTTGGCGCTGCAGGCGGGCGATCAGGTCGGCTGTGGCCGGGTCGAGGAACTGATCCTGGAAGCGCCGCTGATCGTGCCTGAGAAGGGCCGGGTGCGCCTTCAGGTCGAGGTGGGCCAGGCGGATGCTTCCGGCTTCCGTGAGGTGAGTGTGTTCTCGCGGGAGGAAGCGGACGGTGAGGGCGCCACATGGGTGCGGCATGCCCATGGTGTGCTGGGTTCGGCTGCGGCCCTCTCCGAGGCGCGGTTCGACTTTGGTGTGTGGCCTCCGGTGGGGGCTGAGTCGGTTGATGTGTCGGGTGAGTATGCGCGGGCCGCGGAGAACGGGCTGGAGTATGGGCCGGTTTTCCAGGGGCTGAAGCGTGCGTGGCGGCGTGGCGACGAGGTGTTCGCGGAGGTCGAGCTGCCGGAGGGAGAGCGGGAGCGGGCGGGTCAGTTCGGGCTGCATCCGGCGTTGTTCGACGCGGCGTTGCACGCGTTGGGTGTGAGCGAGGGTCTGGGCGGTGGTTCGGGGAGTCTGCTGCCGTTCTCGTGGCGTGGGTTCGCTCTGGAGGCGGTGGGTGCGACCTCGCTGCGGGTGCGGCTGGCGCCGGTGGGTGCCGGGTCGGATGCGGTGTCGGTGCTGGTGGGGGATGAGTCGGGGCGTGGGGTGGCGGCGGTCGAGTCGCTGGTCCTGCGACCGGTTGCGGCCGATCAGCTGAACGCCGTGGCTGGGGCGGCGCGGGATGCGCTGTTCCGGGTCGAGTGGGTGGACGTGCCCGCGGCTGTGGTGGCGGGGGGTGAGGTCGCGCCGCGGACGGAGGTGACGCGGGTGGTCTCCGATGGTGTGGATGTGGTGGGTGAGACGTATGGGCGTGTGCTTGAGGTTGTGGAGCGGGCGCAGGGGTGGTTGGCGGACGAGGACCGTGCGGGTGAGCGGTTGGTGGTGGTGACCCGGGGCGCTGTCGATGCGGGCGATGGCGTAAGGGATTTGGCGGGGGCCGCGGTGTGGGGTCTGGTGCGGTCCGCGCAGGCGGAGAATCCCGGGCGCCTGGTGCTGGTGGACACCGATGATGTTGCGGGGGTGGCCGGTCTTCTTCCCGGGGTGCTGGCTTTGGGTGAGGAGCAGGTGGTGGTGCGGTCGGGTGCGGTGCGGGTGCCGCGTCTGGGCCGGTCGCTGCCTTCGGGTGATGCTCCGGAGTCGGGTGGGTTTGGTTCCGGTGCGGTGTTGGTGACGGGTGGTACGGGTGTGCTGGGCGGTTTGGTGGCGCGGCATCTGGTGGCCCGGCACGGTGTCGGGAAGTTGGTGCTGCTGTCCCGTCGTGGTGCGGATGCCGAGGGTGCGGCCGAGTTGCGGGCCGGGTTGGAGGCCGCCGGCGCCGAGGTGGTGGTCGCGGCGTGTGATGCCGCGGATCGTGAGGCTCTGGCTGGGGTGTTGTCGGGGTTGCCGGAGGGCTTTGGTCTGAGTGGTGTGGTGCATGCGGCGGGTGTGCTCGATGACGGGTTGCTGACGTCGTTGACGCGTGAGCGGGTCGAGCCGGTGTTGCGGGCGAAGGTGGACGCGGCGTGGAATCTGCATGAGCTGACCGCGGGGTTGGATCTGTCGGCGTTTGTGCTGTTCTCGTCGGCTACTGGTGTGCTGGGTGGTGCGGGGCAGAGCAACTACGCGGCGGCGAATGTGTTCCTGGACGGCCTGGCGTCGTGGCGCCGGACCCGGGGGCTTCCGGGTGTGTCGATGGCGTGGGGTCTGTGGGCCCAGGCCAGCGGCATGACCGGACACCTCGACAAGGAAGACCTGCGCAGGGTGTCGCGTTCGGGTCTGGTGCCGCTCTCCTCCGAGGAAGGGCTCGAACTGTTCGATGCCGCCCTGGCGTCGGATGAAAGCGTGCCGGTTCCGCTGCGGTTGGACGTCCCTGCGTTGCGTGCGCAGGGTGCCGAACTCCCCGCCTTTTTCCGCAACGTCGTGCCCAACGTGATGACGCGCCGCACCGCGCGATCGGAGCAGAGCGGAGGTCTTCCCGACGAACTGCGTCGACGCCTCGCGGGTCTGCCGCGGACAACGCAGGACGAGATGCTGTTGGAGCTGGTCCGCGTTCAGACCGCGGCGGCCCTTGGGCACGCCAACCCCGCGACGGTGAACACGGGGCAGCCCTTCAAGGACCTCGGCTTCGACTCACTGATGGCTGTCGACCTGCGGAATCGGCTCACCGCCGAGACCGGCCTGCGACTGTCTGCCACGTTGGTCTTCGACTATCCGACCCCGATGGCACTCGTCGGTCACCTGCGCGACGAGATCCTGGGGGGCGACGCTGTCATCACATCGGCGGGCGCGGGTGTGGTGGCCGCGGCAGGCGCACCGGTGGACAGCGACCCGATCGTGATCGTGAGCATGAGCTGCCGGCTCCCGGGCGGGGTGCGGACGCCGGAGGAACTGTGGCAGCTGGTGATGGCAGGCACCGATGCGGTGTCCGAGTTCCCGTCCAATCGCGGTTGGGATCTCGACGGGATGTACGACCCGGACCCGGATCGGGAGGGCACGTACTACGTACGCCACGGCGGATTCCTCCATGACGCCGACCAGTTCGACCCGGCGTTCTTCGGGATTTCGCCGCGTGAGGCGCTGTCGATGGACCCGCAGCAGCGGCTGCTGCTGGAGACGTCGTGGGAGGCGTTCGAGCGGGCGGGAATCGATCCGGTGGCCAACCGGGGCAGCCGATCCGGCGTATTCGTCGGTGTCATGTACAACGACTACGCCACTCGTCTGCAGGGGAACGCTCCGGAAGGCTTCGAGGGCTCCCTCGGTACCGGCAGCGCGGGCAGTGTCGCGTCCGGTCGTATCTCGTACACCTTGGGTCTCGAGGGGCCGGCGGTGACGGTGGACACGGCGTGTTCGTCGTCGCTGGTGGCGCTGCATATGGCGGCTCAGGCACTGCGTCAGGGCGAATGCGACCTGGCGCTGGCCGGCGGTGTCACGGTGATGTCGTCGCCGGGTGTGTTCGTGGAGTTCAGCCGTCAGCGGGGACTTTCTGTCGACGGCCGGTGCAAGCCGTTCTCGAACGAGGCGGACGGCACGGGCTGGTCCGAGGGCGTGGGGATGCTGCTCCTGGAGCGGCTGTCGGACGCCCGGCGCAAGGGCCACCCGGTGCTGGCGGTGGTCCGTGGCTCGGCGATCAACCAGGACGGCGCGAGCAACGGTCTGACGGCTCCCAATGGCCCGTCGCAGCAACGCGTGATCCGCCAGGCGCTGGCGAGCGCCGGCCTGTTGGCGGCCGACGTGGATGCCGTGGAGGGGCACGGGACCGGTACGCCTCTGGGCGACCCGATCGAGGCACAGGCAGTGCTGGCGACATACGGGCAAGGGCGCCCCGAGGGCCGGCCGCTGCTGTTGGGCTCGGTGAAGTCGAACCTCGGCCATCCGCAGGCGGCAGCCGGTGTGACGGGTGTGATCAAGATGGTGATGGCGATGCGGCACGGGACACTGCCGAAGACGCTGCATCTTGATGAGCCGTCGAAGGAGGTGGATTGGTCGGCGGGTGAGGTGCGACTGCTGACGGAAGCCACGAAGTGGCCGGAGACGGGCCATCCGCGTCGGGCCGGTGTGTCGTCGTTCGGCGTGAGCGGGACGAACGCGCACACCATTCTGGAACAGGCTCCGGAGGACGCGGCGGCCGATGCCGCCGAGACCGAGACGGTCGAGGGTCCGGTTGCGTGGGTGGTGTCGGGCCGCGGCGCGGCCGGCCTGCAGGCGCAGGCCGGGCGGTTGCGGGAGTTCGTGACGGCCCATCCGGAGCTGGGTGTTTCGGATGTGGCGCTGTCGCTGGCGACGACCAGGTCCTCGTTCGAGCATCGTGGTGTGGTGACCGGGGCTGATCGCGAGGAGCTCCTGACTCGACTGGGCGCGCTGGCCGGGAACGAGGCCGTCTCGGGTGTGACGCGTGGTGTGGCGGATGTGCGGGGTCGTTCGGTGTTTGTGTTCCCCGGTCAGGGGGCGCAGTGGGCCGGTATGGCGGTGGGGCTGCTGGAGTCCTCGCCGGTGTTCGCGGAGGCGATCGGCGAGTGTGAGACGGCTCTGTCGGCGTATGTGGACTGGTCGCTGACGGATGTGCTGCGTGGTGCCGAGGGTGCTCCTGGTTTTGACCGGGTGGATGTGGTGCAGCCGGTGTTGTTCGCGGTGATGGTGTCGCTGGCGAAGCTGTGGCGTTCGGTGGGTGTCGAGCCGGATGCCGTGATGGGCCACAGCCAGGGTGAGATCGCCGCGGCCTGCGTGGCGGGTGCGCTGTCGCTGGAGGACGCCGCGAAGGTGGTGGCGTTGCGGTCGCAGGCGATCGCTGTGGGTCTTGCGGGTCGTGGTGGCATGGTGTCGGTCGGTCTGTCGGCGGACTCGGCCAAGGAGCGTATCGCCGCCTGGGACGGCGCGATTTCGGTGGCCGCGGTCAACGGTCCCGGCTCGGTCGTGGTGTCGGGTGACCCCGGTGCGCTGGACGAGATGGTCGCCCAGCTGGAGAGCGAGGAGATCCGGGTCCGCCGGGTTCCGGTGGACTACGCCTCGCACTCCGCACACGTGGAGGCGATCCGTGAGCGGCTGCTGAAGGTCCTGGCGGACATCGCGCCGCGCTCCTCTGAAGTGCCGTTCTACTCCACGGTGACCGGCGAGCTGGTGGACACCGCCGGCCTGGACGCCGAGTACTGGTACCGCAACCTGCGGCAGACCGTCGAGCTGGAGGCCACCACCCGCACCCTGCTCGACAGCGGGCATGGCGTCTTCGTCGAGGCGAGCCCGCATCCCGTACTGATGCTGCCGTTGCAGCAGACCGTGGAGTCCGCCGGGGCGCGGGCGGTCGTCGTGGGTACGCTGCGGCGTGACGAGGGCGGCTTGGAGCAGTTCCTGACCTCCGCCGCCGAACTCCACGTCAGCGGGGCCGATGTCGAATGGCGGAAGGTGTTCGAGGGCCGCGGTGCCCGTCGGGTCGATTTGCCGACCTACGCCTTCCAGCGCCAGCGGTACTGGCTGGACGCGACGGTCGGCGAGGTGCCCGCCGGCGGCGAGGGGCTGGGCGCGGACGATGTGGACGCGCGGTTCTGGGAGGCCGTCGAGCGCGAGGACCTGGAGGCGCTGGTCCGCACGCTGGACGTGGCGGACGAGGAGCAGCAGTCGTCCTTGACCGCGTTGCTTCCGGCGCTGTCGTCGTGGCGTCGTCAGCGGCGTGAGCGGAGCACGGTGGACGGCTGGCGCTACAGCGCCGCCTGGACGCCTGTGGTGTCCGCCGCTGAGGCCACACTCACCGGTACCTGGCTGGTCGTCGTCCCCAAGGTCTGTGGTGACGACGCGTTGCTCGCCTCCGTGGTGGACGGTGTGGCCGGGCGTGGCGCGCAGGTGGTTCGTGTCGTCGTCGACGCGGCCGATGGCCGTGAGGCGATGACGGAGCGGCTGCGTGCGGCGCTCGACGAGGCGGGAGCGGACGCGGCAGGCGTGTCGGGTGTGTTCTCGCTGCTGGGGCTGGACGAGTCGGCGCACGGATCGTTCGAGGTGGTCCCGGCCGGGCTGGCGGCGACGGTGGGACTGGTCCAGGGGCTGGGCGACGCCGGTGTGGTGGCCCCGCTGTGGTGCGGGACGCAGGGCGCGGTGTCGGTGGGACGCTACGAACGGCTGGTGAGCCCGACCCAGGCGATGGTCTGGGGGCTGGGGCGGATCGTGGAAGTGGAGTATCCCCAGCGGTGGGGCGGTCTGATCGACCTGCCCGAGACGATGGACAGCCGTGCGGTGGACCGTCTGGCCGGTGTACTGGCCGGTGCGGAGGCCGAGAACCAGGTCGCGATACGTGGTTCGGGAGTGTTCGCCAACCGGCTGGTACGGGCCTCGGCGCCGGAGAGCACGACCGGGGACGGCTGGCGTCCGACTGGCTCGGTGCTGGTGACCGGTGGTACCGGTGCGCTGGGGGGTCATGTGGCGCGGTGGTTGGCGCGTACGGGTGCCGAACATCTGGTGCTGACCAGCCGTCGGGGTATGGAGGCCGAGGGCGCCGCCGAGTTGAAGGCGGAGCTGGAGGCCATCGGCGCCCGGGTGACGGTAGCGGCGTGTGACGCCGCGGACCGTGAGGCGCTGGCGGCCGTGCTGGAGGGGATTCCCGCACAGTCGCCGTTGAGCGCGGTGGTGCATACGGCGGGTGTGCTCGATGACGGTGTGATCGATGCGCTGACGGTTCAGCGGGCGGCCGGGGTATTGCGTCCGAAGGTGGACGCGGCGCGGAATCTGCATGAGCTGACCGCCGGGATGGATCTGTCGGCGTTCGTCCTGTTCTCCTCGGCGGCGGGCACGATAGGCGGCCCGGGACAGGGGAGTTACGCGGCGGGTAACGCGTTCCTGGACGCGCTGGCTGCGCAGCGGCGCGCGGACGGCCTTCCGGCGGTCTCCATCGCCTGGGGCGCCTGGGCCGAAAGTGGCATGGTGATCGATGGGGATCTCGAGGAGCACATGAAGCGGAGCGGTGTCGCTCCGATGGACCCGGAACTGGCGATCTCCGCGCTCCAGCGTGTTCTTGACCTGGACGAGACCTACGCGCTTGTGGTCGATGCCGCATGGGAGCGCTTCGGGGGGGAGGTGGGTGGCGCCCGGCCGACTCCGCTGCTGAGCGAGCTGATGAAGAGGCGGCAGTCCAACGCGTCGTCGGAGCCCTCGGACCCGGCACCGGACGAGTCGGCCGCGGCGGAGCTGCGTGCGGAGCTGGAGGGGCTCTCCTCGGCGAAGCGTCAGCGTTCCCTGCGCAAGCTGGTCCGGCAGCACGTCGCCGCGGTCCTGGTGCATGCGACTCCCGAGGCCGTCGAGAGCGACCAGTCGTTCAGGGAGCTGGGTTTCGACTCGCTGACGGCCGTTCAGCTCCGGAACCGACTGAGCGCGATCACCGGCCTGGAACTGCCGACCACGCTGGCATTCGACTACCCGAACCTCACTGTATTGGCCGAGCATCTGGAGACGAATATGTTTCCGCAGGCCGATGGGGCTGAGCTGACGGACCCGGAGGAGGACCGGATTCGTGAGGCGTTGGCCTCCATTCCGCTCGCGCGGTTCCGTGAAGCCGGACTGATGGACGCCCTACTGGAACTTGCCCAGATCTCGGACAGCGGTTCTGAGCTGGAGCCCCAAGAAGGAATGAACAGCGCGGTCGACGCGATGGATGTCGACGACCTCGTCCAGAGGGCACTGGGCGGCGCAGACCTCTGATGTTTTTGGAAGTGTGGAGCTACTGATGGCTACGTCCTCCGAGAGAGTTGTCGAAGCGCTGCGCGATTATTTGCGGGAAAACGACCGCCTCAAGCTACAGAATCAGCGTCTGGTCGCGGCGTCGCGTGAGCCCATTGCCATTGTCGGGATGAGCTGTCGTTTTCCTGGGGGCGTGCACACCCCGGAGCAACTGTGGCAACTCGTCGTCGATGGCGTCGACGCCATCTCCGGGTTTCCGACGAATCGTGGCTGGGACACCGAGGGGCTGTACCACCCGGACCCGGACAATCCGGGGACGAGTTACGCCCGAGAGGGCGGCTTCTGCTACGAGGCTGACGAGTTCGACCCGCAGTTCTTCGGAATATCTCCCCGTGAGGCTGTGGCGACTGACCCGCAGCAGCGGTTGGTGCTCGAAGCGTCATGGGAGGCGTTCGAGCGAACCGGCATTGACCCACTGTCTCTGCGGGGCAAGCCGGTCGGGGTTTTCGTCGGCACGAACGGTCAGGACTACTCGACTCATCTTCTCGAGGCAGGAGGTGGGCTCGAGGGCTATCTGACGGGTAGCGCGGTCAGCGTGGTGTCGGGGCGTATTTCCTACACCTTGGGTCTTGAGGGGCCCGCGGTGTCGGTGGACACGGCGTGTTCGGCTTCGCTGGTGTCGCTGCACATGGCCATGCAGGCGCTGCGGCAGGGCGAGTGTGAACTGGCGCTGGCCGGTGGTGTGTCGGTGATGTCGACGCCGGGTGCCTTCGTGGAGTTCAGCCGGCAACGGGGACTCGCCCCTGATGGCCGGTGCAAGCCGTTCGCGGAGGCGGCGGATGGCACCGGCTGGTCCGAGGGCGTCGGCATGCTCCTCGTGGAGCGGCTGTCGGACGCGCGCAAGAATGGTCACCCGGTGCTGGCGATCGTCCGGGGTTCGGCGATCAACCAGGACGGCGCGTCGAACGGTCTGACGGCGCCCAACGGCCCGTCGCAGCAGCGGGTGATCCGTCAGGCGCTGGCGAGTGCGGGGTTGTCGGCGTCTGAGGTGGACGCGGTGGAGGCGCACGGTACGGGTACCACGTTGGGTGACCCGATCGAGGCGCAGGCGCTGCTGGCGACGTATGGCAAGGAGCGGTCGGCGGACAGTCCGCTGTGGCTTGGTGCCATCAAGTCGAACATCGGCCATAGCCAGGCCGCTGCTGGTGTCGCGGGTGTCATCAAGATGGTGATGGCGATGCGGCACGGTGTGCTGCCGAAGACGTTGCATGTGGATGAGCCGTCGCGGCAGGTGGACTGGTCCGCGGGCGAGGTGCGCCTGCTGACCGAGACCACCGCGTGGCCGGAGACGGACCGACCGCGCCGGGCGGGTATCTCCTCGTTCGGGGTGAGCGGGACCAACGCGCACACCATCATCGAGCAGGCTCCGGAAGCCGACCGTGATGGACAACCCGAGACGGTGGCCCCCGGGGCGGACGGGGCCAAGCGGTCCGTCGCCCTGCCCTGGCTGCTGTCCGGCAAGAGCGCGGAGGCGCTCGCCGCCCAGGCCGGCCGGCTCCACGCCCATCTGAGCGCCCACTCGGAGTCGGCGCTGACGGACGTCGGCTTCTCCCTGGCCACGACCCGTTCGGCCTTCGAGCACCGTGCGGCGCTGGTCGCCGGGGACCGGGACGAGTTCCTCCGCGGCCTGAAGGCTCTGGCCACCGGCGAGAACACGGCTCAGATCATTCAGGGCACGACACGGGTCGAGGACACCCTCGCGTTCTTGTTCTCGGGCCAGGGTGCGCAGCGCCTGGGCATGGGGCGGGAGCTGTATGACGCCTTCCCGGTGTTCGCGCAGGCGCTGGACGAGGTGTGTGCGCACCTGGACGGGCTGCTGGACCGTTCGCTGCGGGACGTGATGTTCGCGGCGGAGGGCAGTGCGGATGCCGAGCTGCTGGATCAGACGGCGTTCACCCAGCCGGCGCTGTTCGCGATCGAGGTGGCGCTGTTCCGGCTGCTGGAGCACTTCGGCGTCACCCCGGATGTCCTCATCGGCCACTCGGTGGGCGAGATCGCGGCCGCGCATGTGGCGGGGGTGTTCTCGCTGGAGGACGCGTGCACGCTGATCGCGGCCCGCGGTCGGCTGATGCAGGCGCTGCCCGAGGGCGGCGCCATGGTGGCGGTGCAGGCGTCGGAGGAGGAGATCGCTCCGTCGCTGGCCGGTCGTGAGGCCGAGGTGAGCCTCGCCGCCGTCAACGGGCCCACCGCCGTGGTCATCGCCGGTGACGAGGGAGCGGCGCTGGAGATCGCCGAACGGTGGGCGGAGCAGGGCCGCAAGACCCGCCGGCTGAAGGTCAGCCACGCCTTCCACTCTCCGCGTATGGACGCGATGCTGGCCGACTTCCGCAAGGTCGTCGAAGGGCTCTCGTTCGCCGCGCCCTCCATCGATCTGGTCTCCAATGTGACCGGCCGGGTGGCCTCGGACGACGAGGTGTGTTCGCCGGAGTACTGGGTGCGGCATGTGCGGGAGGCCGTGCGCTTCCTGGACGGAGTGCGGGCACTCGAGGGACAGGGCGTGACCACCCTCCTGGAGGTGGGTCCCGACGGTGTGCTCTCGGCGATGGCGCAGGACTGCCTGTCGGGACGGTCCGAGTCCGCCTCGGCGCCCGTGATCGTGCCGGGGCTGCGCAAGGACCGCTCGGAGGTCGTGGCCCTGACCACGGCGCTGGCCAGGCTGCACGTTCACGGGTCCGCCGTCGACTGGACCTCGGTCTTCGACGGTCTCGGGGCCCGCAGGGTCGACTTGCCGACCTACGCCTTCCAGCGTCGGCGCTACTGGGCCGAGAAGGCCACCGATGCGGCCGGTGCCGATGTCGGCATCCGCCACGAGGTGGATGCGCGGTTCTGGCAGGCCGTGGAGCGGGAGGACCTCGAATCGCTGGCGAGGACGCTGGACTTCGAGGACGAGGCGTCGCTGGGTGCGGTGCTGCCCGCGTTGTCGGCGTACTGGCGCAGCAGCCGCGATCAGTCGACGATCGACGGCTGGCGCTACCGGGTGTCGTGGAAGCCGGTCCCGGACGCGGCCGAGGGGTCGTTGTCGGGGACGTGGCTGGTGGTGGTTCCGGCGTCCCGTGCCGAGGACGAGCTGGTCCCGGGGGTTGTCGCCGGGCTCGAGCGGCACGGTGCGGGTGTGGTGTCGCTCGTGCTGGACGAGCGGGACCTGGACGCAGGCGTGCTGGCGGGGCGGCTGCGTGAGGTGGCCGGGCAGACGCCTGAGCTGGGTGGTGTTCTGTCGCTGCTCGCCCTGGACGAGGAGCCCTGCCCGGGGCATCCGGCACTGTCGGGTGGTTATGCGCGAAGCCTGGTGCTGGCGCAGGCGATGGTCGAGGCGGATGTTCCGGCGCGGTTGTGGTGCGGTACGCGTGGCGCGGTGTCGGTGGGGCGCTGGGATCGGCTGACCGGCGCGGTGCAGTCGCAGGTCTGGGGTCTGGGACGGGTGGTGGCGCTGGAGCACTCCGCGGTGTGGGGCGGTCTGGTGGATCTGCCCGAGTCGCTGGATGAGCGCGGTGCGGCGCGGCTGGCCGGTGTGCTGTCCGCCGGGGATGGCGAGGACCAGGTCGCGATCCGTGGCTCGGGGGCGTTCGCCAGGCGTCTGGTGCGGGCTGACGCGGGTGTGGGAGCGGAGCGGCCGTGGCGGGCGCGTGGCACGGTGCTGGTGACCGGTGGCACCGGCGCGCTGGGCGGCCAGGTGGCCGGTTGGCTGGCGCGCGGCGGTGCCGAGCATCTGGTGCTGACCAGCCGACGCGGCCTCGACGCGCCGGGCGCTGCCGAACTGCGCGATGAGCTCGAGATGCTGGGCGCGCGGGTGACCGTGGTGGCGTGTGATGTGACGGACCGTGACGCGTTGGCCGCTGTCCTGGCCGACGTCCCGGAGGAGTTTCCGCTCAGCGCGGTGTTCCACGCGGCGGGTGTGGAGCAGGCGGCCGAGCTTCTGGGGATGAGCCTGGCGGACGCGGCGTCGGTGGTGTCCGGGAAGGCCGCGGGGGCCGCGTACCTGGATGAGCTGCTGGGCGACCGAGAGCTCGACGCGTTCGTGGTCTTCTCGTCGATCGCCGGTGTGTGGGGCAGTGGTGGCCAGGCCGCGTACAGCGCCGCCAACGCCTATCTGGACGCGCTGGTGGAGGACCGCCGTGCGCGGGGCCTCGCCGGTACCGCCGTGGCCTGGGGCCCCTGGGCCGAGGGCGGTATGGCGGCCGCGGAGGGGGCGGAACGGGAACTCGCCCGTCGTGGCCTGCTCGTCATGGCTCCGGCGCTGGCCATTGCCGCCTTGCAGGGCGCGATCGCGGGTGACGACGGTGTGGTGACGGTCGCCGATATGGACTGGGAGCGGTTCGCCCCCTCGTTCACCCTGGGGCGGCCGAGCCCGTTGATCGGTGACCTCCCCGAGGTCGCGAGGGTGCTCGAGGTCTCGACCGGGTCCGGCGGTGCGGACGCTTCGGCGGGCCTGCGGGAGCGGTTGGCGGGGCTGACCGAGGCCGAGACCGACCGGGCCCTGCTCGACCTGGTGCGTGGCCATGTGGCCGCGGTCCTCGGGTTCACCGGTGGGGAGACGGTCGACGCCGAGCGTGCCTTCAAGGAGCTGGGCTTCGACTCGCTGACGGCGGTGGAGCTCCGTAACCGGCTGAACGCGGAGACCGGGCTGGCGCTTTCGGCGACGCTGGTCTTCGACTACCCGAACGCGTCGATCCTGGCGGACCACCTGCGTGCCGAGGTGCTGGGCACGCGGGGTGCGGTGGCCGCGCCGGTGGCGGTGGCGGCTCCGGTCGATGACGATCCGATCGCGATCGTCGGCATGAGCTGCCGCTTCCCGGGCGGGGTACACAGCCCGGAGGACCTGTGGCAGCTGGTGGCCGGCGGTGGCGACGCCATCTCCGAATTCCCGTCCAACCGCGGGTGGGACGTGGACGGGATGTACGACCCGGATCCCGAGCGCTCGGGCACGTTCTACTCGCGCGAGGGCGGATTCCTGCACGAGGCGGGCGAGTTCGACGCGGGGTTCTTCGGGATCTCGCCGCGTGAGGCGCTCGCCATCGATCCGCAGCAGCGGCTGCTGCTGGAGACCTCGTGGGAGGTGTTCGAGCGCGCCGGTATCGCTCCCACGTCCGTGCGCGGCAACCAGATCGGCGTGTTTGTGGGGGCCGCCTCCTCGGGCTACGGGTCCGGTGCCAACGAGCTGGCCGCGGAGCTGGAAGGTCAGCTGCTGACCGGTAACGCGACATCGGTCGTGTCCGGTCGTATCTCCTACACCTTGGGCCTCGAGGGGCCCGCGATGACGATGGACACCGCCTGCTCGTCGTCGCTGGTCGCCCTGCACCAGGCCGCGCAGGCGCTGCGCCAGGGCGAGTGCGATATGGCGCTCGCCGGCGGTGTGACCGTGCTGGCCACGCCGGCGGCCTTTGTGGAGTTCAGCCGCCAGCGCGGCCTGGCTCCCAACGGCCGCTGCAAGCCGTTCGCGGACGCCGCGGACGGCACGGGCTGGTCCGAGGGTGTCGGCATGCTGCTGGTGGAGCGGCTGTCCGATGCCGAGCGCAACGGCCACCAGGTGCTGGCGATCGTGCGCGGCTCGGCGGTGAACCAGGATGGCGCGTCGAATGGTCTGACGGCGCCGAACGGCCCCTCGCAGCAGCGGGTCATCCGGCAGGCGCTGGCGAACGCCCGCCTGTCGGCCGCCGAGGTGGACACGGTGGAGGCGCACGGCACCGGCACCATGCTCGGTGACCCGATCGAGGCGCAGGCGCTGCTCGCGACGTACGGTCAGGAGCGGCCGGAGGGCCGTCCGCTGTGGCTGGGCGCGCTGAAGTCGAACATCGGTCATACGCAGGCCGCCGCCGGTGTCGCCGGGATCATCAAAATGGTGATGGCGATGCGACACGGGGTGCTGCCGAAGACGCTGCATGTGGACGAGCCGTCGCGGCAGGTGGACTGGTCGGCGGGTGAGGTGCGGCTGCTGACCGAGGCCACCGAGTGGCCGGAGACGGGTCAGCCGCGCCGGGCCGGTGTGTCGGCGTTCGGCGTGAGCGGTACCAACGCGCACACCATCATCGAGCAGGCCCCGGTGTACGACGAGGTGGTGCGGGACGAGGCTCCCGCCGAGGACCACGGCGTCCTTCCCTGGGCGCTCTCCGGCCGGAGCCCGGAAGCCCTGCGCGCCCAGGCCGAACGACTGAGGTCGCGTCTGATGGAGCGCACCGAACTGGGCGCGCTGGATGTGGGCTACTCGCTGGTGACGACGCGCTCGGACCTCGAACACCGTGCGGTGGTCACGGGCGCGGATCGCGCCGAACTGCTTCGCGGGCTCGAGGCCGTCGCGGCCGGTGAGACCGCCCCGGGAGTGGTCCGGTCCGCCGCGCGTACGTCGGGTTCGACGGCGTTCCTGTTCTCGGGTCAGGGTGCGCAGCGCCTGGGCATGGGGCGGGAGTTGTACGAGGCGTTCCCGGTGTTCGCGCGGGCGCTGGACGAGGTGTGCGCACATCTGGATGTGCTGCTGGACCGTCCGCTGATGGACGTGATGTTCGCGGCGGAGGGCAGTGCGGATGCCGAGTTGCTGGATCAGACGGTGTTCACCCAGCCCGCGCTGTTCGCGGTCGAGGTGGCGCTGTTCCGGCTGCTGGAGCACTGGGGTGTGTCCCCGGATGTGGTGATCGGTCACTCCATCGGTGAGATCGCGGCGGCGTATGTGGCGGGGGTGTTCTCGCTGGAGGACGCGTGCGCGCTGGTGGCGGCTCGTGGCCGGCTGATGCAGGCGCTGCCCGAGGGCGGCGCGATGGTCGCCATCGAGGCGTCGGAGGAGGAGGTCGCTCCGTCGCTGGCCGGTCGTGCGGCCGAGGTGAGCATCGCCGCCATCAACGGCCCGACCTCCGTCGTCATCGCGGGTGATGAGGCGGCGGCGCTGGAGATCGCCGGGCAGTGGGCGGAGCAGGGCCGTAAGACCCGTCGGCTGAAGGTCAGTCACGCGTTCCACTCGCCACGTATGGACGCGATGCTCGGCGACTTTCGCAAGGTCGTCGAGGGGCTGTCGTTCGCGCCGCCCTCGATCGCGCTGGTGTCCAATGTGACGGGCAAGTCGGCGGGCGCCGACGAGGTGTGCTCACCGGACTACTGGGTGCGGCATGTGCGGGAGGCCGTGCGGTTCGCGGACGGAGCACGGGCACTCGAGACGCAGGGCGTGACCACCTTCCTGGAGGTGGGCCCCGACGGTGTGCTCTCGGCGATGACGCGGGATTGCCTGACGGCGGATGCGTTGGCCTCGGTCGTCGTGCCGGCACTGCGCAAGGACCGCCCGGAGGCCCATGCGCTGACGGCGGCTCTGGCCGAACTCCACGCCCACGGCGTCACCGTCGACTGGGAACAGCTCTTCGCCGGACGCGGTGCGCGGAAGGTCGAACTGCCCACCTATGCCTTCCAGCGACAGCGCTACTGGCTGGAGGTCGGGGGCGGTGCGTCGGGTGGCTCCACCGGTGCCGACAGCGTGGACGCCCGGTTCTGGGAAGCGGTTGAGCGCGAGGACCTGGAGGCTCTCGCCGAGGCGCTGGACGTTGACGGGGAGGGCTCGCTGAGCGAGTTGCTGCCCGCGCTGTCGTCGTACCGTCGGCAGCAGCGTGACGCGGCCACGGTCGACGGCTGGCGTTACCGCGTCTCCTGGAAGCCGGTTGCGGACATGGCCACCGGGTCCCTGCCGGGGACCTGGCTGATAGTGGTACCGGCCGGACTGGCGGACAGCGACGTCACCACGTCGATCCGCCATGGATTCGAGAAGTACGGCGCCCGGGCGGTACCGGTGGCGGTTGCCGCCGACACGGACACCGACGGGCTGGCCCGAGCAGTGCTCGCCGCGTGCGACGGTGAGTCCGAGATCGGCGTGTTGTCGTTGCTCGGCTTGGACGAGGAGCCCCTCGTCGAGGAGCCGGTGGTCGCGGCCGGACTCGCGCTGACCCTGCGGTTGGTGCAGGCCCTGGCCGGGCTGGACATGGACGTTCGGCTGTGGTGCGCCTCGCGGGGCGCGGTCTCGGTGGGGCGTTCCGACCGGCTCACCAGCCCGGTGCAGGCGGAGGTGTGGGGCCTTGGCCGGGTCGCCGCCCTGGAGCACCCCCGGATCTGGGGTGGCCTGGTCGATCTGCCCGAGGTACTCGACGAGCGTGCCGTGGGGCGGCTGGCCGGTGTGCTGTCCGCCGAGGGCGCCGAGGACCAGGCGGCGGTGCGGGGCTCCGGAGTGTTCGTCCGGCGGCTGGCGCGTGTCGCGTCGTCGGGCGGCGGAGCCTGGCGGCCGACCGGCTCGGTTCTGGTGACCGGTGGTACGGGAGCGTTGGGCGCGCATGTGGCCCGTTGGGCGGTGCGCGAGGGCGCGGAGCACATCGTCCTCACCAGCCGCCGCGGCTTGGCGGCCGACGGTGCGCCCGAGCTCAAGGCGGAACTCGAGGCCATGGGCGCGCTGGTCTCCGTGGCCGCGTGTGATGTGGCCGACCGCGAAGCGCTCGCCGAGCTGCTGGCGGGGATCCCCGAGGAGTTCCCCCTGCGCGGAGTGGTGCACGCGGCCGGTGTGCTGGATGACGGTGTGCTGGACGGTCTGTCCGTCGACCGGGTCGCCGGGGTGCTCGGCGCGAAGGTGGCGGGCGCGCGGCAGCTGCACGAACTGACGGCACATCTGGATCTCGACGCGTTCGTGCTGTTCTCGTCGTTCGCCGGTGTCATGGGCGGCGCCGGACAGGGTGCCTACGCGGCGGCCAACGCCCACCTGGACGCGCTCGCGGTGGTGCGCCGTGGTGCCGGACTCGCCGGTACGGCGGTCGCCTGGGGGCCGTGGGCCGAGGCCGGTATGGCCGTGGAGGGCCGTGCCGGGGAACGGGTGCACGGTGGCATGGTGGCCGCGATGGACCCGGCGCTGGCCGTGGCGGCACTCGGTTGGGCCGTCGGCCATGACGAGGCGGCACTCGTCGTCGCGGACGTCGACTGGGAGCGCCTGGCCTCGGCACATGCCGCGTCCGGCGGCGGTGCTTTCATCAGCGACATCCCCGAGGCGCACAAGCACCTGACCGCGGTCGAGGGCGGTGCCGAGGCGGAAGCCGCCACCTTCGCCCAGAAGCTGGCCGGGCTGTCGGCGACCGAGCGGAACCAGGCCGTACTGGAACTGGTACGGGGGCACGCGGCCGCAGTGCTCGGCCATGCCTCGGCGGAGTCGGTCGAGCCCGGCCGGGCCTTCCGCGACCTCGGGTTCGACTCGCTCACCGCGGTCGAGCTGCGCAACCGGCTGGACATCGCGACGGGGCTGCGTCTCCCGGCCACGCTGGTCTTCGACTACCCGAGCGCCGTCGAACTGGCCGACTACCTGGACGCCGAGGCGTTCGGCACCGCCCAGCCGGCCGGGGCGGCGGCCGGGCCGGGGGGCGGTGGCGGGGACGTTGAACCGATCGCGATCGTCGCGATTAG
>NZ_JBHYVB010000071.1:0-20408 GCF_042750115.1 Streptomyces sp. NPDC059455 | reverse complement strand
CGCGCGGCCCGGGCTCGACTCCCCCGCCCGCGACCCGGCCGTCACCCCCCCGCCGCGGGTGCCCGCGGCCGAGCCGAGGGCCGTTGCCGTGGACGATGACCCGATCGCGATCGTCGCGATGAGCTGCCACTTCCCCGGGGATGTCCATACCCCGGAGGAGCTGTGGCGGCTGGTCGCCGAGGGTGGCGACGCCATCGCCGAGTTCCCCGCCGACCGCGGCTGGGACCTCGACGGGCTGTACGACCCCGACCCCGAGCGGTTCGGCACGTCCTACGCACGCGAGGGCGGCTTCCTCTACGGCGCCCCCGACTTCGACGCGGGGTTCTTCGGGATCTCGCCGCGCGAGGCGCTGGCCATGGACCCGCAGCAGCGGCTGCTGCTGGAGACCTCGTGGGAGGCGTTCGAGGGGGCCGGTATCGCTCCGGAGTCGCTGCGGGGCACCCGGGCGGGTGTGTTCGTCGGAACGAACGGCCAGGACTACGCCGGGTTGTGGATGGACGAACAGGGTGACCTCGAAGGCCACTTGGGCACGGGGAGCGCGGCCAGCGTGGCGTCGGGGCGCATCTCCTACACCTTCGGTCTCGAGGGACCCGCGGTGACGGTGGACACCGCGTGCTCCTCGTCGCTCGTGGCACTCCACATGGCCATGCAGGCGCTGCGCCAGGGCGAGTGTGATCTGGCCCTGGCCGGTGGTGTGTCGGTGATGTCGACACCGAGCGCCTTCGTGGAGTTCAGCCGTCAGCGTGGACTCGCTCCCGACGGTCGGTGCAAGCCGTTCTCCGATGATGCGGATGGCACCGGGTGGGGCGAGGGCGTGGGCATGCTGCTCGTGGAGCGGCTGTCGGACGCCCGCCGCAACGGCCACCCAGTGCTGGCGGTGGTGCGTGGCAGCGCCATCAACCAGGACGGCGCGTCGAACGGTCTGACGGCGCCGAACGGCCCCTCGCAGCAGCGGGTGATCCGGCAGGCGCTCGCCAGCGCCGGGCTGTCGGCCGCCGAGGTGGACGCGGTCGAGGCGCATGGCACCGGCACCATGCTCGGTGACCCGATCGAGGCGCAGGCGCTGCTGGCGACGTACGGCCAGGACCGGGCGGAGGGAAGCCCGCTGTGGTTGGGGGCCATCAAGTCGAACATCGGTCATACGCAGGCCGCCGCGGGTGTGGCGGGTGTGATCAAGATGGTGATGGCGATGCGGCACGGTGTGCTGCCGAAGACGCTGCATGTGGGTGAGCCGTCGCGGCAGGTGGACTGGTCGGCGGGTGAGGTGCGGCTGCTGACCGAGACGACCGCGTGGCCGGAGACGGACCGACCGCGCCGGGCGGGTATCTCCTCGTTCGGACTGAGCGGCACCAATGCGCATACCATCATCGAACAGGCCCCCGCTGTGGCGGAGTCCGAGGTCTCGGATCCCGCGACCCCCGGAACGGCCGGGGCGATGGACATGGTGCCGTGGCTGGTCTCCGGGAAGAGCCCGGAGGCGTTGCGGGCCCAGGCCGACCGGCTGCACGCGCATGTGGCGGCCCGGGTCGACCTCGGGGCGCTGGACGTGGGGTACTCGCTGGCGGCCCGCTCGGTGTTCGAGCACCGGGCCGTGCTGGTCGGCGAGGACCGGGAGGACCTGCTGCGCGGTCTCGAGGCCGTGGCCGGGCGCGGTATCGCCTCCGGCGTCGTCCAGGGGCAGGCGGTACCGGGCGGCAAGACGGCGTTCCTGTTCTCGGGTCAGGGTGCGCAGCGCCTGGGCATGGGGCGGGAGTTGTACGAGGCGTTCCCGGTGTTCGCTCAGGCACTGGACGGGGTGTGTGCGCACCTCGACCTCCTGCTGGACCGCCCGCTGCGTGAGGTGATGTTCGCGGCCGAGGGCAGTGCGGACGCCGGGCTGCTGGATCAGACGGCGTTCACCCAGCCCGCGCTGTTCGCCATCGAGGTGGCGCTGTTCCGGCTGCTGGAGCACTTCGGCGTCACCCCGGATGTGGTGATCGGTCACTCCATCGGTGAGATCGCGGCGGCGCATGTGGCCGGGGTGTTCTCGCTGGAGGACGCGTGCACGCTGATCGCGGCCCGCGGCCGGCTGATGCAGGCGCTGCCGGAGGGCGGCGCGATGGTGGCCATCCAGGCATCCGAGGAGGAGGTCGCCGCCTCACTCGCCGGGCGCGAGCACGAGATGAGCATCGCGGCGGTCAACGGTCCGTCGGCGGTGGTGATCGCGGGCCATGCGGCCGGGGTCCAGGAGGTGGCGGACACATGGACGGCGAAGGGGACAAAGACTAGGCGTTTGCGGGTCTCTCATGCGTTTCACTCTTGCCTCATGGACAGTATGTTGGACGCGTTCGGCCACGTGGTCCGTGAGGTCTCTTTTGAACCGCCGACCATGGCGCTGGTGTCCAATGTCACCGGTGGGCTGGTATCGGAGGCGGAGACGTGTTCTCCGGAGTATTGGGTTCGGCATGTGCGTGAGGCGGTCCGGTTCGCGGATGGGGTACGTTCGCTTAAGGCGTTGGGTGTGACCAGGTTCTTGGAAGTGGGTCCCGATGGTGTGCTCACCGCGATGGCACAGGACTGCCTCGCGGACGGCGCCGAAGAAACTTCAGCGGCAATGCTGGTTCCTGTGCTGCGCAAGCAGCGCCCCGAGGCAGGGGCGTTGGTGACGGCGCTGGCCGAATTGCATGCGCACGGTGGCGCGGTGAACTGGGAATCGGTATTCGCGGACCGCGGTGCGGGCCATGTGCAGTTGCCCACATACGCGTTCCAGCATGAGCGGTTCTGGCCGGAGACATCCGCGGCCGGTGGCGGCCGGGATGCCGGTTCGACCGCCGCGGATTCGGTGGACGCGCGATTCTGGGAAGCGGTCGAGCGCGAGGATCTCGAAGCGCTCGCCGAGGCGCTAGACGTCGATGGCAATGCGCCGCTCAGTACGGTCCTGCCCGCGCTGTCCGCATATCACCGGAGCAACCGCGAGCAGTCGACGATCGACGGCTGGCGCTACCGGGTGTCGTGGAAGCCGGTCGCGGACGTGACCGGCGGGTCGTTGTCGGGGACGTGGCTGGCGGTGGTTCCGGCGTCGCGTGCCGAGGACGAGCTGGTGGCAGGCGTTGTCTCCGGGCTCGAGCGGCATGGCGCGGATGTGGTGTCGCTGGTGGTGGATGAGCACCACCTTGACGCCGAGGCCCTGGCGGAGCGGCTGCGTGCGGTGGTCGCGGAGGTGCCCGAGCTGGGTGGTGTGTTGTCGCTGCTCGCTCTGGACGAGGAGCCCTGCCCGGAGTACCCCGCGCTGTCCGGCGGCTTCGCCTCCACGCTGACGCTGGTGCAGGCGTTGGTGGAGGTGGGCGCCGAGGCCCCGCTGTGGTGTGCCTCGCGCGGCGCGGTGTCGGTGGGGCGTTCGGACCGGCTCGCCGGTGTGACGCAGTCGCAGGTGTGGGGTCTGGGCCGGGTCGTGGGGCTGGAGCACTCCGAGGTGTGGGGTGGTCTGGTCGATCTGCCCGAGGTGCTGGACGAGCGGGCCGTGGGCCGGTTGGTGGGTGTGCTGTCCGCCGGGAGCGATGAGGACCAGATCGCCGTGCGCGGTTCCGGGGTGTTCGCCCGGCGCCTGGTGAGGGCCGAAGCCGGCGCTGCTGAGGGTGGCGAGCGGTCGTGGCGAGTCGGCGGTTCGGTGCTGGTGACCGGCGGCACGGGCGCGCTGGGTGCTCGGATCGCGCGATGGGCGGTGGGCCAGGGGGCCGAGCATCTGGTGCTGACGAGCCGTCGCGGTCCTGACGCGCCGGGGGCGGCCGAGCTGAGTGCGGAGCTCGAAGCCCTGGGCGCCCGGGTGACCGTGGTGGGCTGTGATGTGGCCGACCGTGAGCAGCTGGCCGCAGTGCTGGGCGCCGTTCCGGAGGAGTTCCCGCTGCGGGCCGTCTTCCACGCGGCGGGTGTGGAGCAGGCGGCCGAGCTGGTGGGGATGGGTCTGGCGGACGCGGCGTCGGTGGTGTCGGGGAAGGCTGCGGGAGCCGACCACCTGGACGCGCTGCTGGGCGACAGTGAGCTGGACGCGTTCGTGGTCTTCTCGTCGATCGCCGGTGTGTGGGGCAGTGGTGGCCAGGCCGCGTACGGCGCGGCCAACGCCTATCTGGACGCGCTGGTGGAGGACCGCCGTGCCCGGGGCCTCGCCGGTACCGCCGTGGCCTGGGGCCCCTGGGCCGAGGGCGGTATGGCGGCCGGCGACGGCGGCGACCAGCTGGCGCGTCGTGGCCTGCCCGCGATGGCGCCCGGTCTGGCGATCGCCGCGCTGCAGGGTGCGGTCGCGGGTGACGAAGGTCTGGTGACGGTCGCCGATGTGGACTGGGAGCGATTCGCCCCGGCGTTCACGATCGGACGGCCCAGCCCGCTCATCGGCGAACTGCCCGAGGTCGTATCGGCCCTGGAGCAGGCCCGTGCCGCCGAGGAGACCCATGCGGAGGCCGGATCGCGCCTGCGGGAACGGCTTCTCGCGCTGGCCCCGGGCGAGCGGGAGCGCGCCGTCCTCGACCTGGTGCGCGGTCACGCGGCCGCGGTTCTCGGATTCTCCGGTATGGAGGGCGTGGAATCCGACCGCGCCTTCAAGGAATTGGGATTCGACTCGCTCACGGCGGTAGAATTCCGAAACCGGCTGAACGCGGACACCGGACTCCGGCTGCCGACCACGCTGGTCTTCGACTATCCCAACGCGAGGACTCTCGCAGAACACGTACGAGCGGGCGTACTGCCCGACGAAGGGACTTCCGCCACTCCGCTGATCGCGGATCTGGAAAAACTCGAGGCATCACTCTCCACGGCTGAGCCGGACAGTGCCGAGCGAATGGCCATCGCATCCCGACTCCAAGTACTCCTCGCCAGGCTGAATGGCGACGAGGGCGGAGCGAAGGACGCTGAGAGCATTACGCAGCGGCTTGACGGGGCGTCCGACGACGATCTCTTCGATTTCATCGAAAATGAGCTCAGCTAAATGTGACCTGCGAGGTGCAGTTCTCTGGCCTCCTTTCATTCTTCAGTCTTCTTTGACTCGTAATAGGCAAGGTTTTCATGGTGAACGAAGATAGGCTTCGAGATTACCTCAAGCGGGTAACAGCAGATCTGCACCAAGCGCGCCAACGCCTGCGCGAGCTGGAGGCGGGAGAGCAGGAACCCATCGCGATCGTGGCGATGAGCTGCCGTTTCCCGGGTGGTGTGGGGAGCCCCGAGGACCTGTGGCGGCTGGTGGCCGGCGGTGGCGATGCCATCTCCGACTTCCCATCCGACCGTGGGTGGGACGTGGACGGGATGTATGACCCCGACCCCGAGAGCTCGGGCACGTTCTACGCCCGTGAGGGTGGCTTCCTGCACGACGCGGGCGAGTTCGACGCGGGCTTCTTCGGGATCTCGCCGCGCGAGGCGCTTGCCATGGATCCGCAGCAGCGGTTGCTGCTGGAGACCTCATGGGAGGCGTTCGAGCGTGCGGGCATCGCTCCGGGGTCGGTGAAGGGCCGTCGGGGCGGTGTCTTCGTGGGAGCCTCGACCTCGGGCTACGGGACGGATGTCGACGAGCTCCCGGAGGAAGTCGAAGGCCATTTGCTGACGGGCACCTCGACGTCCGTCGTATCAGGCCGTATCGCGTACACCTTCGGTCTCGAGGGGCCCGCGGTGACGGTGGACACGGCGTGTTCCTCGTCGCTGGTGGCGCTCCATCTCGCGGCGCAGGCGCTGCGCCAGGGTGAGTGTGACCTGGCGCTGGCCGGCGGCGTCACGGTGATGACCAGCCCCACCGCCTTCGTGGAGTTCAGCCGGCAGCGTGGACTGGCACCCGATGGCCGGTGCAAGCCGTACGCGGACACGGCGGATGGCACGGGCTGGTCTGAGGGCGTTGGCATGCTGCTGGTGGAGCGGCTGTCCGACGCGCGGAGGAACGGCCACCCGGTGCTGGCGGTCGTGCGTGGCTCCGCGGTCAACCAGGACGGCGCGTCCAACGGTCTGACGGCGCCGAACGGCCCCTCGCAGCAGCGGGTCATCCGGGACGCCCTGTCGAGCGCCCGGCTGGCCCCGTCCGACGTGGACGTGGTGGAGGGGCACGGGACCGGTACATCCCTGGGCGACCCGATCGAGGCGCAGGCCCTGCTGGCCACCTACGGCCAGGAGCGGCCGGAGGGCCGCCCGCTCTGGCTGGGCGCACTCAAGTCGAACATCGGTCACACCCAGGCCGCCGCCGGTGTCGCGGGTGTCATCAAGATGGTGATGGCGATGCGGCACGGGGTGCTGCCGCAGACGCTGCACGTGGGTGAGCCCTCGCGGCAGGTGGATTGGTCGGCGGGCGAGGTGCGGCTGCTGACGGAGGCCACCGAGTGGCCGGAGACGGGTCAGCCGCGCCGGGCCGGTGTGTCGGCGTTCGGTGTGAGCGGTACCAACGCGCACACCATCATCGAGCAGGCCCCGGCGGCCGAGGACGAGGCCGAGGCGAGCCCGGTTTCCGACGGTGACACCGGTGTGGCCACGTGGCTGCTGTCGGGTCGTGACTCGGACGCTCTGCGGGCCCAGGCCGCCCGGCTCAAGGCGTTCCTGCTGGAGCGGGCCGAGCTGAGCGCGCTGGACGTCGGTCATTCGCTGGTGGCCACACGGTCGATGTTCGAGCATCGCGCGGTGGTGTCCGGTGAGAACCACACGGAACTTCTCGCCGGGCTCGAAGCCATCGCCGCGGGCGAGGTCGCTCCCGGTGTGCTCCAGGGCGTGGCGGGGACGGCCGTCAAGACGGCGTTCCTCTTCTCCGGCCAGGGCGCGCAGCGCCTTGGGATGGGCCGGGAGCTGTATGACGGCTTCCCCGTGTTCGCCCAGGCGCTGGACGAGGTGTGTGCGCACCTGGATGTGGTGCTGGACCGTCCGTTGCGGGAGGTGGTGTTCGCGGCGGAGGGGAGCGCGGACGCCGGGCTTCTGGATCAGACGGCGTTCACCCAGCCCGCGCTGTTCGCCATCGAGGTGGCGCTGTTCCGGCTCCTGGAGCACTTCGGCGTCACCCCGGATGTCCTCATCGGCCACTCCATCGGCGAGATCGCCGCGGCCCATGTGGCCGGGG
This sequence comes from Streptomyces sp. NPDC059455, assembly GCF_042750115.1. Classification (NCBI taxonomy): domain Bacteria; kingdom Bacillati; phylum Actinomycetota; class Actinomycetes; order Kitasatosporales; family Streptomycetaceae; genus Streptomyces; species Streptomyces sp. NPDC059455. Next base: position 13,357 of record NZ_JBHYVB010000071.1, on the reverse strand, counting down.
TGCTCTCCCTGGAGGACGCGTGCACCCTGGTGGCCGCTCGCGGCCGGCTGATGCAGGCGCTGCCCGAAGGCGGCGCCATGGTCGCGGTGCAGGCGTCGGAGGAGGAGATCTCCGGATCGCTCGCCGGTCGTGAGGCCGAGGTGAGCATCGCCGCGGTCAACGGCCCGACCTCCGTGGTCATCGCCGGTGACGAGGCCGCCGTGCTGGAGATCGCCGCCCAGTGGTCGGAACAAGGGCGCAAGACCAGTCGGCTGAAGGTCAGCCACGCCTTCCACTCCCCGCGCATGGACGCGATGCTGGATGACTTCCGCCGTGTCGTGCGGGGGCTGTCCTTCCAGACCCCCACCCTGGCCCTGGTCTCCAACATCACGGGAGAGCCGGTCGGGGCCGACGAGATCAGCTCGCCGGACTACTGGGTGCGGCATGTGCGCGAGGCCGTGCGCTTCGCCGACGGCATTCGCTCCCTCGATGCCCAGGGCGTCACCGCCTACCTGGAGGTGGGCCCCGATGGTGTGCTCTCGGCGATGGCGCGGGACTGCCTGACGGCCGAGTCGGCGTCGGCCCCGGTCGTGGTGCCCGTTCTGCGCAAGGGACGCCCTGACGCACAGGCTCTGATGGCCGCGCTGACCGAGGCCCATGTCCACGGTGTGACGGTCAACTGGGAGCAGGTCTTCGACGGGCGGGGCGCCCGCAAGGTCGAGCTGCCGACGTACCCCTTCCAGCGTCAGCGCTACTGGCTGGAGGGCACGAGCACGGTGTCCGGCGGTTCCGCCGCGGACAGTGTGGACGCGCGGTTCTGGGACGCGGTGGAGCGCGAGGACCTGGCGGCGCTGGCGGCGGCGCTGGAGGTCGATGGCGATGGCTCGCTCGGCGAGCTGCTGCCCGCGCTGTCCTCGTACCGCCGTCAGCAGCGTGACCGGGCCACGGTCGACGGCTGGCGGTACCGCATCTCGTGGAAGCCGGTCTCGGAGACCCCCGCGGCCGCCCTCTCGGGGACCTGGCTCGTGGCCGTCCCCGCCTCCGGCATCGATGACACATTCGTGGAGTCGGCGTGCGCCGCTCTCCAGCGGCACGGTGCCGATGTCGTTCGTGTGGTCGCGGACGAGGACGACCTCGCCCCCGGCGTGCTGACCGGGCGGCTGCGCGACATCGCCGCCGACCTGCCCGGGATCGGCGGTGTGCTGTCCCTGGTGGGCGTGGACGAGCGGCCCTGCACCGGACAGCCGGTAGTCCCCCGCGGCCTCGCGCTGACGCTGACGCTGGTGCGGGCCCTGGCCGAGGCGGACATCGAGACCCGGCTGTGGTGCGGCACCCGGGGGGCCGTTGCGGTGGGCCGCTCCGACCAGCTCACCAGCACCCCGCAAGCGGAGATCTGGGGCCTTGGCCGGGTGGCGGCCATGGAGCACCCGCGGATCTGGGGCGGACTCGTCGATCTGCCGGAGACGCTGGACGAGCGCGCCGCCGCGCGACTGGCCTGGGCGCTGTCCGCCGAAGGCGGCGAGGACCAGGTGGCGGTGCGCGGATCCGGAGCGTACGCCCGGCGCCTCTCCCGCGTCACGGTGGGCAACGAGTCGGCGGAGCGCGCGTGGCGGCCCCGTGGCTCGGTGCTGATCACCGGTGGCACCGGCGCCCTGGGCGCCCATGTGGCGCGCTGGGCCGTGCGCGAGGGCGCCGAACACGTGGTGCTGACCAGCCGTCGGGGCCCGGCGGCCGAGGGCGCCTCCGAGCTCAAGGCGGAGCTCGAGGAACTGGGCGCCCAGGTGACCGTGGCGGCCTGCGACGCCGCCGACCGGGACGCCCTCGCCGCGGTGCTGGCTGCCATCCCGGAGGATTACCCGCTCAGCGCCGTCGTACACGCGGCGGGCATTCTGGACGACGGTGTGCTGGACGGCCTGACCGTCGACCAGCTCGCCGAGACGCTGACCGCGAAGGTGGAGGGCGCGCGGCAGCTGCACGAGCTGACCGAGGGCCTGCCGCTCGACGCGTTCGTGCTGTTCTCCTCGTTCGCCGGCGTCGTCGGCAGCGCGGGCCAGGGCGCCTACGCGGCGGCCAACGCCTACTTGGACGCGCTGGCACAGCAGCGCCGGGCCCAGGGCCTGGCCGCCACCGCGGTCGCCTGGGGCCCGTGGGCCGACGGCGGCATGGCCGCGAGCGGCCGTGCCGGGGAGCGGTTCCGCGGAGGGCCGCTGCCCCCCATGGCCCCCTCGCTCGCCGTGGACCTGCTGCGCTGGGCAGTGGGCCACGACGAGGCCGCGCTGGTCGTGGCCGACATCGACTGGACCGGCATGGCCTCGACGCTGAGCGCGGGCCCCAGCGCCCTCGTCAGCGACATCCCCGAGGCGCGTGAGCTCCTGACCGCCGCGGGCGGAGCCGCCGCCGAGGCAGGGGCGGGCCACGACCTGCGGGAACAACTGGCCGGACAGCCGGACGCGGAACAGCGCGCCCTCCTGCTGGACCTCATACGCACCCACGCGGCCGCGGTCCTCGGCCACTTCTCCGCGGAGTCCGTCGAGCCCGGCCGGGCCTTCCGGGACCACGGGTTCGACTCACTCACCGCGATCGAGCTGCGCAACCGGCTCGACATGGCCACCGGCCTGCGCCTGCCCGCGACCCTCGTCTTCGACTACCCCACCGCCGAGGTGCTCGCCGATCACCTGTGGGCGGAACTGGCCGGGTCCCACGCCGAAGCGGCCCTCTCGACGATGTCGCACGGGGTGCGGCCCGAAGACGACGACCCCATCGCGATCGTGGCGATGAGCTGCCGCTTCCCCGGTGGCGTCGAGACCCCGCAGGACCTGTGGCGACTCCTGGCCGAGGGCGGCGACGGCATCGCCGGGTTCCCCGGCGACCGTGGCTGGGACGTCGAGGGGATGTACCACCCGGACCCCGAGCACCCGGGCACGTTCTACGCCCGAGAGGGCGGCTTCCTCTACGGGGCGCCGCAGTTCGACCCCGGGTTCTTCGGGATCTCGCCGCGCGAGGCGATCGCGATGGACCCGCAACAGCGGCTGCTGCTGGAGACGTCGTGGGAGGCGTTCGAGAACGCGGGCGTCAAACCGGCCTCGCTGCGTGGCACCCGGACCGGTGTGTTCGTCGGCACCAACGGCCAGGACTACTCCACGATCATGCTCGACGCGCCCGAGGACTTCGCGGGCCATGTGGGCACGGGCAGCGCGGCCAGTGTGGTGTCCGGGCGCATCTCGTACACGTTCGGCCTCGAGGGGCCGGCCATGACGGTGGACACGGCGTGTTCCTCGTCGCTGGTGGCGCTGCATCTCGCGGCACAGGCGCTGCGCCAGGGCGAGTGCGATCTGGCGCTGGCCGGTGGTGTGTCGGTGATGTCGACACCGGGTGCCTTTGTGGAGTTCAGCCGCCAGCGCGGCCTGGCCCCCGACGGCCGCTGCAAGCCGTTCGCCGAGGGTGCGGACGGCACGGGCTGGTCCGAGGGCGTGGGCATGCTGCTCGTCGAGCGGCTGTCGGACGCCCGGCGCAATGGCCACCAGGTGCTGGCGGTCGTGCGGGGCTCCGCCGTGAACCAGGATGGTGCGTCGAACGGTCTGACGGCGCCGAACGGCCCCTCGCAGCAGCGGGTCATCCGACAGGCGCTGGCCAGCGCCGGGCTGTCGGCCGCCGAGGTGGACGCGGTGGAGGCGCACGGCACCGGTACGACGCTGGGTGACCCGATCGAGGCGCAGGCGCTGCTCGCGACCTACGGTCAGGACCGCCCGGAGGGCCGCCCGCTGTGGCTGGGCGCCATCAAGTCCAACATCGGCCATACGCAGGCCGCCGCGGGCGTGGCCGGGGTCATCAAGATGGTGATGGCCATGCGCGCGGGCCTGCTGCCGCAGACGCTGCATGTGAACGAGCCGTCGCGGCAGGTGGATTGGTCGGCGGGTGAGGTGCGGCTGCTGACCGAGGCCACCGCGTGGCCGGAGACGGGACAGCCGCGCCGGGCGGGTATCTCCTCGTTCGGGCTGAGCGGCACCAACGCGCACACCATCCTCGAACAGGCTCCTGACCTGGAAGAGGCCGTGGCCGCGCAGGCGGCCGGGCCCGAGACGTCGGTGTCGGCGGCCGTGGTGCCGTGGCTGGTTTCCGGGCAGAGCCGGGAGGCGCTGCGGGCGCAGGCCGAGCGGCTGTACGGGCATGTGGCGGCGCGGGAAGACGTCGGAGTGCTGGACGTCGGACACACGCTGGCGTCCAGGTCGGTGTTCGAGCACCGGGCCGTGCTGGTGGGTGAGGACCGGGAGACCCTGCTGCGTGGCCTGCGGGCCGTCGCGGAGGGCGGAATCGCCTCGGGAGTCGCCCAGGGGCAGGCCGTAACGGGTGGAAAGTCGGCGTTCCTGTTCTCGGGTCAGGGCGCGCAGCGCCTTGGCATGGGGCGGGAGTTGTACGAGGCGTTCCCGGTGTTCGCCCGTGCTCTGGACGAGGTGTGTGCGCACCTGGACGTGGTGCTGGATCGTCCGCTGCGGGATGTGGTGTTCGCGGCGGAGGGGAGCGCGGACGCCGACCTGCTGGACCAGACGGGCTTCACCCAGCCCGCGCTCTTTGCCATCGAGGTGGCACTCTTCCGGCTGTTGGAGCACTGGGGCGTCACCCCGGATGTGCTGATAGGTCACTCCATCGGTGAGATCGCCGCCGCCCATGTGGCCGGGGTGTTCTCGCTGGAGGACGCCTGCACGCTGGTGGCTGCTCGTGGCCGCCTCATGCAGGCGCTGCCCGAGGGCGGGGCGATGGTCGCCATCGAGGCGTCCGAGGAAGAGCTCGCGGCGTCGCTCGTCGGCCGTGAGGCCGAGGTGAGCGTCGCCGCCGTCAACGGCCCGACGGCCGTGGTCATCGCGGGCGATGAGGCGGCGGCGCTGGAGATCGCCGGGCAGTGGGCGGAGCAGGGTCGTAAGACCCGTCGGCTGAAGGTCAGTCACGCGTTCCACTCGCCACGTATGGACGCGATGCTGGACGACTTCCGTGACGTCGTCACGGGCCTGTCCTTCCAGGCACCGTCCATCGGCCTGGTCTCGAATGTGACGGGCGAGGCGGCGAACGCGGATGACGTGTGCTCGCCCGAGTACTGGGTGCGGCATGTGCGCGAGGCCGTGCGGTTCGCGGACGGCATGCGGGCACTCAACGCCCAGGGCGTCACCAGGTTCCTGGAGATCGGCCCCGACGGTGTGCTGTCCGCGATGGCGCGGGACTGCCTGACCGCGGAGGAGGCTTCGGCCTCGGCCGTGGTGCCGGTGCTGCGCAAGGACCGCCCCGAGACCCAGGCGCTGATGACCGCGCTGGCCGAACTTCACGTCCACGGTGGCTCGGTGGAGTGGGAGTCCGTCTTCGCCGGGCGCGGCGCGCGGATGGTGGAGCTGCCGACGTACGCCTTCCAGCGCGAGCGGTACTGGCCCGAGGTGTCCCTCTCCCTGAACGGATGGGGCACACCGGGCGCCGTGGACTCGGTGGACGCGCGGTTCTGGGAGGTGGTGGAGCGCCAGGACCTGGAGTCGCTGGCGGGGGCCCGGGGGGTGGACAGCCGGGGGCGCCTGAGCCGGGTGGTGCCCCCCCGGGGCGGGGATCACCGCAGCACTCGTGACCAGTCGACCATCGATGGCTGGCGTTACCGGGTGTCGTGGAAGCCGATTTCCGAGGCGGCCGACGGCTCGCTGTCGGGGACGTGGCTGGTGGTGGTTCCGGCGTCCCGCGCCGAGGACGAGCTGGTCTCGGGGGTCGTTGCCGGGCTCGAACGACATGGCGCGGGTGTGGTGTCGCTCGTGCTGGACGAGCGCGACCTCGACACGGATGTGCTGGCCGAGCGGCTGCGTGAGGCGGCCGCGGAGGCGCCGGAGCTGGGTGGTGTGCTGTCGCTGCTCGCTCTGGACGAGGCACCCTGCCCGGAGCACCCGGCGCTGTCGGGCGGTGTCGCCCTGACGCTGTCCCTGGTACGGGCCATGGTCGACGCTGGTGTCGAGACCTCGCTGTGGAGCGGAACGCGTGGTGCCGTGTCGGTGGGCCGTTCCGAGCGGCTCACCAGCCCGGCGCAGGCGATGGTCTGGGCGCTGGGCCGGACGGCCGCGCTGGAACTGTCGCCGCTGTGGGGCGGTCTGATCGATCTGCCCGAGTCGTTGGATGAGCGCGCGGTGGCGCGGCTGGCCGGTGTGCTGTCCGCCGAGGGCGGCGAGGACCAGGTCGCGGTGCGCGGCTCCGGTGTCTTCGTACGCCGACTGGTGCGGTCGGCCGCGGCCGTCGGCGAGGACACGTCGTGGCGGGCGCGTGGCACGGTGCTGGTGACCGGTGGCACGGGCGCGCTGGGTGGTCAGGTGGCGCGCTGGCTGGCGCGTAGCGGTGCCGAGCACTTGGTGCTGACGAGCCGTCGCGGTCCTGACGCGCCGGGGGCGGTCGAGCTGAGTGCGGAGCTCGAAGCCCTGGGCGCCCGGGTGACCGTGGCGGCCTGTGATGTGGCCGACCGTGAGCAGCTGGCCGCGGTGCTGGACGCCGTTCCGGAGGAGTACCCGCTGACGGCGGTGGTCCACGCGGCGGGCGCCAATGGGGTGGGGCTGCTGGCCGAGACCGGGTTGGCCGACGCCGCCGCGGTGGTCTCCGGCAAGGTGGCGGGCGCCGTCAACCTGAATGAGCTGCTGGGCGACCGGGCGCTCGACGCGTTCGTGGTCTTCTCCTCGATCGCCGGGGTATGGGGCAGTGGTGGCCAGGCCGCGTACGGTGCGGCCAACGCCTACCTGGACGCCATGGTGGAGGAGCGTCGCGGGCGGGGTCTCGCCGGAACCGCTGTCGCCTGGGGCCCCTGGGCCGAGGGCGGTATGGCGGCCGGAGACGACGGCTTGGCCCGCCGCGGTCTGCCCGCGATGGCGCCCGCTCTGGCGATCTCCGCTCTGCAGGGTGCGGTCGCGGGTGACGACGGTGTGGTGACGGTCGCCGATGTGGACTGGGAGCGATTCGCCCCCGCGTTCACCATGGGGCGGCCGAGCCCGCTCATCGGTGAACTGCCCGAGGTCGAGCGTGCGCTGGCGAGCGCCGGAAACACCGAAGGCGCCGGCACCGGCTCGGCACTGCGGGAGCGCCTGACGGGGCTCACCGAGGCCGAGATCGACCGGACCCTGCTCGACCTGGTGCGCGCCCACGCCGCCGCGGTCCTCGGCTTCTCCGGTGCGGAGGCGGTCGAGCCCGCGCGTGCGTTCAAGGAGCTGGGCTTCGACTCGCTCACGGCGGTGGAGTTCCGTAACCGGCTGAACGCGGAGACCGGGCTGGCGCTGCCGGCCACGTTGGTCTTCGACTACCCGAGCGCCACGGTGCTGGCCGGCCATCTGCGTGCCGAGGTGCTGGGGACACAGGGCGCGGTGGCCACGCCGTCGGCGGTGCTGGCCCCGGTCGATGACGACCCGATCGCGATCGTCGGGATGAGCTGCCGCTTCCCCGGCGGTGTGCGCAGCCCGGAGGAGCTGTGGAACCTCGTCGCGGCCGGTACGGACGCCATCACGGACTTCCCCTCCGACCGCGGGTGGGACGTCGACGGGATGTACGACCCCGACCCCGAGAGCTTGGGCACGTTCTACGCCCGTGAGGGTGGATTCCTCGACGGGGCGAGTGAGTTCGACGCGGCGTTCTTCGGGATCTCGCCGCGTGAGGCGCTGGCCATGGACCCGCAGCAGCGGCTGCTGCTGGAGACGTCCTGGGAGGCGTTCGAGCGGGCCGGTATCGACCCGGCGTCCGTGCGCGGCAACCAGATCGGTGTCTACGTCGGCGCCGCGACCTCCGGCTACGGAATGGGCCTGCACGAGATCCCCGAGGGGCTCGAAGGGCAGCTGCTGACCGGCAGCGCCACCTCCGTCGTGTCGGGCCGCGTCTCCTACACCCTGGGTCTGGAAGGGCCCGCGCTGACGGTGGACACCGCGTGCTCGTCGTCGCTGGTGGCCCTGCACCAGGCCGCGCAGGCGGTGCGCCAGGGCGAGTGCTCCATGGCGCTCGCCGGTGGCGTCACCGTGATGACCAGCCCGGCCGCCTTCGTGGAGTTCAGCCGCCAGCGCGGCCTCGCCCCCGACGGCCGGTGCAAGCCGTTCGCGGACGCCGCGGACGGCACGGGCTGGTCCGAGGGCGTCGGCATGCTCCTCGTGGAGCGGCTGTCGGACGCCCGCTGCAACGGCCACCAGGTGCTGGCCATCGTGCGGGGCTCCGCCGTGAACCAGGACGGTGCGAGCAACGGTCTGACGGCGCCGAACGGCCCCTCGCAGCAGCGGGTCATCCGCCAGGCCCTCGCCAACGCCCAACTGTCGCCCGCCGACGTCCAGGTGATCGAGGCGCACGGCACCGGTACGACGCTGGGTGACCCGATCGAGGCGCAGGCGCTGCTGGCCACCTACGGCCAGGAGCGCCCGGAGGACCTGCCGCTCTGGCTGGGCTCGATCAAGTCGAACATCGGTCACACCCAGGCCGCGGCCGGTGTCGCCGGTGTCATCAAGATGGTGATGGCCATGCGGCACGGTGTGTTGCCGCAGACGCTGCACGTGGACGAGCCGTCGCGCGAGGTGGACTGGTCGGCGGGTGAGGTGCGGCTGCTGACCGAGGCCGCCGCATGGCCCGAGACCGAGCAGCCGCGCCGGGCGGGTATCTCCGCCTTCGGTGTGAGCGGCACCAACGCGCACACCATCATCGAACAGGCCCCGGTCCAGGACGAGGCGGAGCCCGCCCCGGCCCCCGTTGACGACCACGGCATGGCCCCCTGGGCGCTCTCCGCCCGGAGCCCGGAAGCCTTGCGCGCCCAGGCTGGGCGGCTGCGAGCCCACCTTTCCGAGGGGGCCGAGTCCGGTGTGCTGGACATCGCCGAATCGCTGGTCGCCACGCGATCGGTGTTCGAGCACCGTGCGGTGCTGCTGGGCACCGACCGTGAGGCGCTGCTGCGTGGCCTGGAGACCGTCGCAGCCGGGGACGACGCCCCCGGCATCGTCCAGGGGCAGGCGGTCAAGGCCGGAAAGACCGCGTTCCTGTTCACCGGCCAGGGTGCGCAGCGCCTGGGTATGGGCCGGGAGCTGTACGACGCCTTCCCGGTGTTCGCCCGTGCGCTGGACGAGGTGTGTGCGCGCCTGGACGTGGTGCTGGACCGTCCGCTGCGCGAGGTGATGTTCGCGGAAGACGGCAGTGCGGAAGCCGCACTGCTCGACCAGACGGCCTTCACTCAGCCCGCGCTCTTTGCCATCGAGGTGGCACTCTTCCGGCTGTTGGAGCACTGGGGCGTCACCCCGGATGTGCTGATAGGTCACTCCATCGGTGAGATCGCCGCCGCCCATGTGGCCGGGGTGTTCTCGCTGGAGGACGCGTGCACGCTGGTGGCCGCCCGAGGCCGACTGATGCAGGCGCTGCCCGAGGGCGGGGCCATGGTCGCCGTCGAGGCGTCGGAGGAGGAGATCGCCGGTTCGCTCGCCGGTCGTGCGGCCGAGCTGAGCGTCGCCGCCGTCAACGGCCCGACCGCCGTGGTCATCGCCGGTGACGAGGAAGCGGCGCTGGAGATCGCCGCCCAGTGGGCGGAGCAGGGTCGCAAGACCCGGCGCCTGCGCGTCAGCCACGCCTTCCACTCCCCGCACATGGACGCCATGCTGGACGGCTTCCGCGCCGTCGCGGAGACGCTCACCTACCACGGCCCGTCCACCGCGTTCATCTCGAACGTCACGGGTGAGCAGGCCGGTGCCGAAGAGGTGTGCTCGCCGGAGTACTGGGTGCGGCACGTGCGCGAGACCGTCCGCTTCCTCAACGGGGTGCGGACCCTCGAAGCCCAGGGCGTCACCACCTACATCGAGGTGGGCCCCGACGGTGTGCTGTCCGCGATGGCCCAGGACTGCCTGACCGAACCGGTCGACGACATCGCGGCCGACGACACACCGGCCCCCCTGCTGGTCCCGGTGCTGCGCAAGGACCGTCCCGAGACGCAGGCGCTCGTCGCGGCCCTCGCCGAAGCACACGTCCACGGCGAAACCGTCGACTGGCGGGCCTTCTTCGCCGGACGCGGCGCCCGCCGGGTGGACCTGCCCACCTACGCGTTCCAGCACCAGCGCTACTGGCTGGAGTCCGGCACCGCGGCGGGAGACGCCGCCGCCTTCGGCCTCGACCCCGCCGATCACCCGCTGCTGGGCGGAGCGGTCCCCGTCGCGGGCACCGACAGCCTGGTCTTCACCGGAACGCTCTCGCTGCACACCCAGCCCTGGCTGGCGGACCATGTCCTGCGCGGCGAGGCGGTCCTGGCCACCACGGCCCTCGTCGAACTGGCGATTCGCGCCGGTGACGAGGTCGGCCTCGGCCATGTGGAAGAGCTCGTCAGCCAGGCGCCGCTGGTCCTCCCCCGAGGGAGCGGAGTCCAGATTCAGCTCGTCCTGGGCGAAGAGGACGAGTTCGGCACCCGCTCGCTGGAGATGTACTCGCGCGTGGCCGAGCCGGCGGACGAGGACGAGGACGAGTGGATCTGCCACGCCAGCGGTGTGCTCGCCCCCGAGCCGGACGATCTCGCCACCGCCGAAGGAGCGGTGCGCTTCGCCTCCGCCGCATGGCCCCCGCCCGGCGCCGAGCGCGTCGAGGTGGACGGCCTGTACGACCTGCTCGCCGAAAGCGGCCTCGTCTACGGACCTTCCTTCCGTGGCCTGCGAGCGGTGTGGCAGCGCGATGACGAGGTGTTCGCCGAGATCAGCCTGGCCGAGGAGTCCGTTGCGGAGGCCGAGCGGTTCGGGCTGCACCCGGCCCTTCTGGACGCGGCGTTGCAGCCGCTCGGCCTCGGAGTGCTGGACGGCGTGGGGCGCGGCCGCCTCCTGTTCAGTCTGGCCGGGGTGTCGCTGTACGCGTCCGGCGCCTCCGAGCTGCGTGTCCGGCTCGCCCGTACGGGCCCGGAGACCCTCTCCCTGGCCGCGGTCGACGGAGCCGGCGAGGCCGTGGTCTCCGCCGACATGTTGACGCTGCGCCAGGTCGCCACGGACCAGCCGGAGCTCCCGGCGCCGGAGACGACCGAGACCCTGCCGGAGCCCGCCGTCTCGCCCGAGGCGAGCGCCGACGCTCCGGCGGCCACCGAATCCCCCGTGGCCACCGAAACCCCTGCTGAGGAGACCACTGCCATGCCGCCTGCCCGTCGACGCAGGACCGCACGGCGCACCGCCCAGCGGGGCGGCCCGGAGGCCGGGCCGCTCGCATCGCTGAGGGAGCGCTTGGCCGGGCTCTCCGAGCCCGAGCAGGACCGCGTGCTGCTCGAGATAATCCGCACGCATGTCGCGGCGGTGCTCGGACACGACTCCGCCGACCAGGTCCAGGGCTCGCAGGCGTTCAAGGACATCGGCTTCAGCTCGCTGACCGCCGTCGAGTTCCGTAACCGGGTGAGCAAGGCCATTGGCCTGCGCCTCCCGGCGACCGCCGTGTTCGACTACCCGACCCCCGTCGAACTGGCGAAGTTCGCCCGTGCCGAGGTCCTCGGCACGCTGACCGGGGCGCGGCAGCCGGCGCCGGTCGCGGTGGCGGACAGCGACGAGCCGATCGTGATCGTGGGGATGAGCTGCCGCTATCCCGGAGGGGTGGCCACCCCGGAGGATCTGTGGGATCTCGTCGCCCAGGGCCGGGACGGCATCTCGCCCTTCCCGACGGACCGCGGCTGGGACGTGGAGAACCTCTACGACCCGGACCCGGACGAGCCCGGCAAGTGCTACACGCAGGAAGGCGGCTTCCTGCACGGCGCCAGCCAGTTCGACCCGGCGTTCTTCGGGATCTCGCCGCGTGAGGCGATCGCGATGGACCCGCAGCACCGTCTGCTGCTGGAAACCTCGTGGGAGGCGCTGGAGCGCGCCGGTATCGACCCGCTCTCGGCGAAGGGCACCCAGACCGGCGTCTTCGCCGGCACGACGTACCAGGACTACGGCGGTGTCCTCGCCGGATCCCAGGAGGCAGTCGAGGGCCTCGTCGGCACCGGTGTCTCGCCGAGCGTGCTCTCGGGCCGTATCTCCTACACCCTGGGCCTCGAAGGGCCCGCCATGACGGTGGACACCGCATGCTCGTCGTCGCTGGTCGCCCTGCACCTCGCATGGCAGGCACTGCGCCAGGGCGAGTGCTCGCTGGCTCTCGCCGGTGGTGTGACGGTGATGTCCACCCCGATGTCGCTGGTCGAGTTCAGCCGGCAGCGCGCCCTCGCCTCCGACGGCCGCAGCAAGCCGTTCTCGGCCGCCGCGGACGGCGCGAGCTGGGCCGAAGGCGTCGGCATGCTCGTCCTCGAGCGGCTGTCGGACGCTCGCCGCAACGGGCACCCGGTGCTCGCCGTGGTGCGGGGCAGCGCGGTGAACCAGGACGGTGCGAGTAACGGTCTGACGGCGCCCAACGGCCCCTCGCAGCAGCGGGTCATCCGGCAGGCGCTGGCGAACGCTCGCCTGTCGGCCGCCGAGGTCGACGCGGTGGAGGCGCACGGCACCGGCACCTCGCTGGGCGACCCGATCGAGGCGCAGGCGCTGCTGGCCACCTACGGCCAGGGGCGCCCCGAGGGCGAGCCGCTGTGGCTGGGCGCCATCAAGTCGAACATCGGCCACTCGCAGGCGGCCGCGGGCGTTGGCGGCATCATCAAGATGGTGATGGCGATGCGTCACGGTGTGCTGCCGAAGACGCTGCACCTCGACGAGCCTTCGCCGCACGTGGACTGGACGGAGGGCGACGTCGAGCTGCTGGCCGAGGCCAGGCCGTGGCCCGAGACCGGGCATCCGCGGCGTGCGGGTGTGTCGGCGTTCGGCATGAGTGGCACCAATGTGCACACCATCCTGGAGCAGGCTCCGGAGGTCGAGGCGGCCGAGGTCGCCGAGGCCGAGGTCGCCGATGGCCCGGTGACGTGGGTCGTGGCGGGCAAGAGCAACGACGCGGTGCGGTCCCAGGCCGAGCAGCTGCGGGAGTTCGTGGCCGAGCGTCCGGAGCTGCGTGCCGCCGATGTGGCGCACTCCCTCGCGACGACCAGGTCCGCGTTCCAGTACCGGGCCGCGGTGACCGGGACCGGCCGAGAGGAACTCCTCGAGCGCCTGGGAGCGTTGGCCCAGGGTGCCAAGGCACCGGGCGTGGTCCGAGCGAGCGCCGTCGAGGCACCGGGCCGTTCGGTGTTCGTCTTCCCCGGCCAGGGGGCGCAGTGGGTCGGCATGGCGGTGGGCTTGCTGGAGTCCTCGCCGGTGTTCGCGGAGGCGATCGGCGAGTGTGAGACGGCCCTGTCCGCTTACGTGGACTGGTCGTTGACCGATGTGCTGCGCGGTGTCGAGGGTGCTCCCGGTTTCGACCGGGTGGATGTGGTGCAGCCGGTGTTGTTCGCGGTGATGGTGTCGCTGGCGAAGCTGTGGCGTTCGGTGGGTGTCGAGCCGGATGCCGTGAT